>CAVBQH010000010.1:0-7149 GCA_963597485.1 Acutalibacteraceae bacterium | reverse complement strand
AATCAGGAAAAAGGGCCAGTTAGTTAGGCCAGTTATTTAAAAATCGATGCACTAGGCCGCAGGGGAACGAGAGTGTCCCCGAACCGGACACCTCCGCCGGGACCCGTCGCTGACTGCGAGTAAACTGCAGTACATGCAGCAGTCGTGCGGCGTTTTGCAGGGGGACCACTTGAAATTATCGAGTTCTGCTAGTATTATATAAGCGCTGATAAAAAATTGACAAACTCTTAGAGTTTCAGAGGGGAGTCAATCAAACAGATTATCTCAGGAGGATACAGAGATGGCAGTAAAAGTTGCAATTAATGGATTTGGCCGTATTGGTCGTCTGGCTTTCCGTCAGATGTTCGGAGCAGAGGGATTTGAGATCGTTGCAATCAACGACCTGACCTCTCCTAAGATGCTTGCTCACCTGCTTAAGTATGATTCCACACAGGGCAGATATGCTCTTTGCGATAAGGTTGAGGCTGGCGAGGATTACATCTCCGTTGATGGCAAGAAGATCACGATCTATGCAAAGGCTAACGCTGCTGAGCTTCCTTGGGGTGAGCTTGGTGTTGACGTAGTTCTGGAGTGCACAGGCTTCTATACCTCCAAGGCGAAGGCACAGGCTCACATCGATGCTGGTGCAAAGCACGTTGTTATTTCCGCTCCTGCAGGAAATGACCTTCCTACCATCGTTTACAATGTTAACCACCAGGGTCTGACAGCTGATGACAAGATCATCTCTGCAGCTTCCTGCACCACCAACTGCCTTGCTCCTATGGCAAAGGCTCTGAATGACCTGGCTCCCATCAAGTCCGGTATCATGTGCACCATCCACGCTTACACTGGCGATCAGATGACTCTGGATGGACCGCAGAGAAAGGGCGATCTGAGAAGATCCCGCGCAGCTGCTGTTAACATCGTTCCGAACAGCACCGGCGCTGCAAAGGCAATCGGCCTTGTTATCCCTGAGCTGAACGGCAAGCTGATTGGTTCTGCACAGCGTGTTCCTACACCTACTGGCTCCACCACCATCCTGACTGCTGTTGTTGAGGGTGAGGTTACCAAGGATCAGATCAATGCAGCAATGAAGGCAGCTGCTACTGAGTCCTTCGGCTACAACGAGGATGAGATCGTTTCCAGCGACATCGTTGGAATGACCTATGGTTCTCTGTTTGATGCAACTCAGACCATGGTTCTTCCTCTGGACAACGGAACCACTGAGGTTCAGGTTGTTTCCTGGTATGACAACGAGAACTCCTACACCAGTCAGATGGTTCGCACCATCAAGCATTTCGGTTCTCTGCTGAACAAATAATTAAACTTGCTTTTCTTTGTATAGCATATGGAACTGACACCGAGGCCCGGGCCCTTTGAGGCCTGGACCTCGGTTTGTCGTAGATAAAGGAGGCTACTATGGCAGCACTGAATAAGAAGACGGTTGAGGATTTCAACGCGGCAGGAAGAAGAGTTCTGGTAAGATGCGATTTCAACGTACCGCTGAAGGAAGGGAAGATCACGGATGAAACCCGTATTGTTGCTGCACTTCCTACCATCAACAAGCTCATTGAGGAGGGCGCGAAGGTTATTCTTTGCTCTCACCTTGGCAAGGTGAAGAACGGACCGAATGAGGGAGAGTCCCTGGCTCCGGTTGCAGCACGCCTGTCGGAGAAGCTGGGCAAGGAAGTGAAGTTCATTGCGGATTACAACGTTACCGGTCAGGCAGCAACGGACGCCGTCGCTGCAATGAAGGACGGCGATGTTGTCCTTCTTCAGAACACACGTTTCCGCGGCAAGGAAGAGACGAAGCCGCAGGATGCAGGCGAGGGATTTGCCAAGGAGCTGGCTGATCTTGCAGATGATTATGTATGCGATGCATTTGGCTCTGCTCACAGAGCACACGCTTCGGTTGCCGTTGTTACCAAGTACATCCGTGAAAAGGGCGGCACCTGCGCAGTTGGTTATCTGATGCAGAAGGAGATTAAGTTCCTCGGCAATGCAGTAGAGGATCCGGTTCGCCCGTTTGTTGCCATCCTTGGCGGTGCAAAGGTTGCTGACAAGCTGAGCGTTATTTCCAACCTTCTGGAGAAGTGCGATACGCTGATCATCGGCGGCGGCATGGCATTTACCTTTGCAAAGGCACAGGGATATGAAATCGGCGCTTCCCTTTGCGACGATACCAAGCTGGATTACTGCAAAGAGATGCTTGAGAAGGCGGAGAAGCTTGGCAAGAAGCTCCTGCTCCCTGTAGATGCGGTTGTAACTGATCATTTCCCGGATCCGATTGATGATGCTTCCATCGCTACTGAGATCGTTGATATTGATAAGATTCCGGCAGGCAAGCTGGGCATGGATATCGGACCGAAGACCATCGCACTGTATGCTGAGGCGGTTGCAACTGCGAAGACCGTTGTATGGAACGGTCCGATGGGTGTATTCGAGAATCCGGTTCTGGCAGCAGGTACGAAGGAAGTTGCAAAGGCTCTGGCAGAGACGGATGCTACCACGATCATCGGCGGCGGTGATTCTGCAGCAGCTGTAAATCAGCTGGGATATGCAGATAAGATGAGCCACATTTCCACCGGCGGCGGAGCTTCTCTGGAGTTCCTCGAGGGCAAGGAGCTGCCCGGCGTATACGCTGCAGATGACAAATAAATAGTACGATCACAACGATCGATCGCGCGAGAGAGGCCGAACTTTTGTACATCGTTTGTAAAATGCCGCTCAGATAACGGTGATGTAAAAAAAGATGTGATTGTACCGGACTTCTCCCGTGCTGCCGCAGACAAGCTGCGGGATGGAGAGGGAAAATGGCACGTAAAAAGATTATTGCAGGCAACTGGAAGATGAACAAGACACCCAGCGAAGCAAGGGAGCTGGTGGAACTCTTAAAGCCGCTGGTGGACAACCCGGACGTAGATGTAGTGTACTGCGTTCCCGCAATCGACATTGTACCGGTTGCAGAGGCTATTAAGGGAACCAATGTTCAGCTGGGTGCGGAGAATATTTCGGATCAGGATAAGGGTGCTTATACTGGAGAGATCTCGGCAGCGATGCTGCTGGATGCTGGCGTAAAGTACGTTATCATCGGACATTCGGAGAGAAGACAGTACTACGGTGAGGATGATGCTTTCCTGAATCGCAAGGTATTGAAGGCTCTTGAGAATGGCCTGACACCGATCCTGTGCTGCGGTGAAACCCTGGAGCAGCGCGAGGCCGGTGTTACTCTTGACTGGATTCGTCTCCAGATTAAGTCGGATCTTCAGGGCGTGACCGCAGAGCAGGCAGCAGGGATTGTGATTGCCTATGAGCCGATTTGGGCCATCGGAACCGGAAAGACGGCAACCGCAGAGCAGGCAGAGGAGGTTTGTGCGGCTATTCGTGAGACCATTGCTGCAATCTATGACACCGATACCGCTGAGAAGATTCGCATTCAGTACGGCGGCTCCATGAACGCAGGAAATTGCAAGGAGCTTCTGGCGAAGCCGGATATCGACGGCGGACTGATCGGCGGAGCAGCTCTGAAGGCTGATTTCGGAGAGATCGTCAATTACAACAAATAAGGTCAGCAGTTAATCTTGCAGTGCAAAGAATGAGGGAGTCAGCGGAAGCTGACTCCCTTTTACTTTTATGGTAACTGAAATGTGGCAGGTGCTGAAAAAATATCTTTTATGATGAAAACATCGAGAACAACAGGCAAAGCAGAATGCGCCGCTTTACAGCAGCCTCTGAATCAGAGGGAGGCGCTTCAGCAGAAGTGTGCAGCCGCAGGGGAAAACAACCAGGACCAGGCAAAGAGCAGGAATTCCGATAAAGGGGCTGTGAATGCCGATGAGAAGATGTGCTTGCTGCAAGAGATCCAGAAGGAGCGGATGCAGCAGATAAATACCGAAGGAGCCTTGCGAAATCAGACGCGCAGCGGAGGAAGGGAAACCTCTGTGGCTGCTGCACAGGGTATGGAACAAGGCAGAGGACAACAGCAGAAGATGCACAGAAAAAGGTGTGGCAAGGGAGGTGTATGCTGTTGTCTGTCCGGCAGAGCAGGAGACGCTTTTACAAAGTGCGAATGCAAAGGATACGGCCGTGCCGCTCCAGAGGGAAAAGGAAAACAGAGCAGCGTACTTGTCGGACGGATGCGCATTTTCACCGGTTGACAGGTGGCCTTCTGCCAGTACATGTCCCAACAGAAAATAGCCAAGATAACCGAGAAAGTAATTCAGGTCAAAAAGATTTCTGGCATCCAGCAGAAGATATTTGAACGGAAATTCGTATAAAAATGCAGTGGGGAGCACAATTGCGGCAAGAACAAACAAGGAGAGATATACAAGGCATGCGCCGCGGTGTTGGGTTCCCTCATACAGGAGCGGTACCAACAGCAAAAGAAGAGAGAACATGGGCAGATACCACAGATGATATTTGCCGTTTGTCCGGAAGAAGGCCAGGACGAGTTCTTCCTTCAGTGTGCTCGTTTGCAGAAGCTCCGGGTGCAGAAGAAGATTTTCTATCAGATAAAACAGTTTCCAGAAGCAGTACAGCAGCAGAAAACGTACTGCCCGTTTGCTCATGAAACGCATATTGCAGCTTTTGCCTTTGTGTTCCGGGGAAAGATAGATGGCGCCGCTGAGCATTACAAAAAGCGTGACACCGGCGAAGGACAGAATGTTGCAGAGCTGCACAAAAATCAAATCCGGCATGCCGGCAGTGCAGGCTGCGTCCAGCCACTGTGCGCTTGCATGTGTGAGCACGACAAGGAAGGCAGCTACGCTTCGAATATGGTCAAACTGGTGTGATGGAAATTGTTTTGAATAACGTTCAGAGTCTTTCATAGAGTGTATTATACCATGGCAGTTGCTGCTGTGAAATTCTCAGGCAGCGGCTGAACGGGATTGTTATGAGCTGGGAACAATCTGTCTGGATGCATGGTCTGCACAGCGGCTGCGGAGTGGACGGGGTACCAGTCACGGGGATACTCTACTTGCAGGAATGGCAAAAAAGGTGTATTACTTTGGCTAATACACTGTGGATCGTGTGGCCGGAAGGATGGCGGCCAAGAAGAAAATATGGATAAAAGACGAGATCAAAACCACTTTATGCCGGAAGATATTCTGGCAGAGAATTCTAAAAATCCCACGTCTGTGGAGGATATTCTGGCGTCAGAGGGCGGCACCCCGGCTGTTGAAGATGACTGGACGATGAATCTGGAGGAAGCAATTCAGCGCCAGACAATTCGCGAGCAAAGAGATCTGGACTGCCCGGGGGAAAATCTGTCGTCTGTGCAGCAGGCGGCCGGCGCTTCCGATGCATCGGACGACAGAGAGTATATATCGAACGCCGGGAAGCATTCATCTCGAGAGACGGGGAAAGGAGCTAGCAATGGAAGGGGCAGGAAGCATCACGTGACAATTTATGATGAATATGAACCGGATGATGACTCTGTCTTATTTGAAGAGGAAGAACCGGAGATGACACCGACACCGATACGCGGCGAAAGGCAAGGCAGGAAGCACACGGATGGATATCGGGGGTCTAGAAGAGAACGGGAGACTGCAGGAGAACGTGAGCGAGGGATGTCCAGGAGAGAAAAAAAGGAGTATGAGGAGTTTCTGGCTTATAAGGAGCAGAAGGAGCGGGGTGAGAGCCGACGCGGCCGCAAGAAAAAGCACCGCGTACGCCGATTAATCATCACGCTGCTGGTACTGATTTTGCTGGTGCTGCCGACTTTGTTTATTCTGGCGAGGATGTCCGGCATTATGGAAGGGATCAGCACAGCGGACATACGAAACCTGATCAGCGACGAGGTAAAGAAAAGCCAGGAGACAGGAGCAATGGCCGGGTATACCAACATTGCACTGTTCGGACTGGATTCCACTCAGCAAAGTCTGGATTCCGGGAACAACCGTACGGATGTTATGATCATTGCGTCGATCAATGACAAAACAGGCGAGGTCAAGCTGGTTTCGGTATACCGCGACACATATCTGGATATCGGGGACGGCAATTACCAGAAGGCCAATGCGGCCTATGCGTACGGCGGACCGGAGCAGGCCATTAAGATGCTCAACACCAATCTCGATCTGAACATTACAGACTATGCAACCATCGGCTTTGGCGGCGTTGCGGATATGATAGATGAAGTGGGCGGCATTGAAATTGATGTTCAGCAGGATGAGATCGATCATCTGAACAATTATCAGTCCACAATGGCGGCAGAGCTTGGCAAGGAGTACGTTCCGGTGACATCGACAGGTACACAAACGCTAAACGGTCTGCAGGCAACCGCCTATTGCCGGATTCGATATACCGACGGCGGTGATTTCAAGCGAACGGAACGGCAGAAGGAGGTTCTCTCCAAGACATTTGCCAAACTCAAAAAATCGGGACCGATTACCATGCTGAAGGCGGCCAACAGCCTCTCAAGCGAGGTGCGGACCTCTTTGAATGCGGCCGAAATTGCAAGCCTTGCGCTCAAGGCATTCCGATTCAATATTACAGAGACAAGCGGTTTCCCGAATGAGGAGCTGCGGACGGTGGGATACATCGGAGATCAGTCCTGTGTTATTCCGATTCATCTTTCGGATAATGTCGTCTGGCTGCATAAATATCTGTTCGGCGATGATTCCTACCAGGTTTCGGAAACAGTTCAGAATATCAGCAACGAGGTGAGTGCGCGTTCCGGATATTAGGAAAGAGGGAGATACAGTTTTCTATGCGAAAGGTTATTGTCATCGGTGCGGGCGCAGCGGGGCTTATGGCTGCCTGCGCAGCAAGTGATGCCGGCGCGCGGGTAATTGTTCTTGAACACAATGAAAAAGCGGGCAAGAAGATCTTCATAACCGGGAAAGGCCGCTGCAATTATACCAACGCCTGCGAAACGGAAGATTTTTTCTCAAATGTTCCGAGAAATCCGAAATTCCTGTACAGCGCTGTCTATGGATTTGATGCGGCAGCAATGACGAAGTTTTTAAACGATAACGGGTGCGCGACCAAGCAGGAAAGGGGGAAGCGATGCTTTCCGGCTTCGGACCACTCGTTTGATGTTACGGATGCTCTGGTTCGCCACCTGCGGGCGAAGGGGGCAGAACTGTGCTTTCACACGGATGTGGCGAAGATTCTGACCAGGGACCTTCCGGAGGCGGAGAACGCAGAAGATGCCGTACAGGGAAGGAA
>CAVBQH010000009.1:0-11759 GCA_963597485.1 Acutalibacteraceae bacterium | reverse complement strand
TCTCCTGAGCCCTCGTAATTACAACAAGATTCTGAATCAGGCCGCTTAGCCGATCCACCTGGCGAAGTGTGGACTGCGTCCATTCATTCTCTCCGCCCAGAATTTCCTGCATCTCTGTGTTGGCGCGAATGACAGCCAGGGGCGTCTTCAACTCGTGGCTGGCATTGGTGATGAACTGCTTCTGGAGCTCTGCATTACGAATCTCCGGCGCGATCGCCTTGCCCGAAAAGATACTAACGAACAAAAAAGCTATGCAGATTCCGAAGGCAATCAGCAGCAGTGCCGAATAAAACAGCCGCACCGTGGAATGAATCTGGTTGGTCGCATCCAGGAAAATAACGATTCCGCGCCCATCCTCCAGATCCTGCACCTGGTAATAATATTTGCCGCACTGCCCAAAGCGAAAGAGCTTGTTCCGCGCATAATCGCCCAGCGTCTGTGCATCCTCTGACGTCAGTGAGGAGATGTGGTTGGCCTTGATCTGGCAGACCGTCCCGTCCTCATCGTAAATCACAGCAAAAAAACGCGTCGAAAAGGAGTCATCCTCCGACGCGAGCACATCGTCTCCGCTACCGGTTCCGAACACGTCACCCAGAAACTCGTGAATGTTATACGGGTTCTCACGGAAGGACTGATTCATCTGCTCCAGACGTTCCTTCAGCTCGGTATGCTGTCCTGCATTTGCGCCGGCCTTTCCCTGTGCGGCATCGGTCTTCGCGTCCGGCTCCTGTTTTGATTGTTGACCATTTGGGTCACTAGCTGCTTTGCCGGCATTTTCGCTGTCTGCGCTGCTACTATCTGCGTTTGTTGTTTTCAGACGATCCGATAGCATCTCGCCTTCATCCTCTGTCTGCACAGAATCTGACGCTTTCGCCTCTTCTGTCTGCGCATCATAAAGAATGACTGCATCCTGAATATCCCCCTCATGCCGAATGATATACTGCATCGTTTCCCGAATTTCATTACGGGAGACCAGCAGATTGGTCACGTAGATCATTCCGCCCATGAGGAACATTACAATGCTAAGACTCAGCATTGCGTAGATGATGAATTTCAGTTTCAGCTTACGGATTGCCTCTTCACTCATACTGCAGCCGGAAACTTCCGCCCCTTTCTCCGAGAATTCTTACACTGGACGCGATGGAGGAAAGCTTGCCCCGCAGGTAGGACACATAGAGCCACACCGTATCACTTCCTGCGTCTTCCGATCCCTCCCAGACATGCTCCAGAAGATACCTGGTGGAAATGTCATGTCCCTGATTCACCACCAGCGTCTGCAGCAGCTCAAACTCCTTCACGGACAGCCGCACAGAATTCTCGCAGGACAGCTCAAAATTCTCGTCGTTCAATGCAAAATCGCCGTACTGCATCTTTTGTGCCGCATAATCCGATTTGCGCCTTGTCATAGCCCGGACTCTGGCCAGAAGCTCCTTCATGGCGAAGGGCTTCGTGAGGTAATCATCAGCACCGGCATCAAGCCCCGTCACGCGGTCGTCCACCTCCGCCTTGGCTGTGAGCAGCAGCACCGGCGTCACAATATTGCTCCCGCGCAGCTCCTTTAGAACCTCCAGCCCGCTTTTTTTGGGCATCATGATGTCCAGAATTATGGCGTCGTAGCCGTTGTCCTGCGCATACTGCAGGGCTTCTTCGCCGTCAAAGGCACTGTCTACGTCGTAGCCCTCGTGTGTCAGTGCCGCTGTTAAAACCCGGTTTAAGTCCGGGGTATCCTCTGCCAAAAGAAGTCTCATCGTTTTCCTTTCGTCCCATCAGGCATTAGCGTGTCACGTATCGTCTGCATCGACACATCGGTCGAGGCAAGTTCATCTGCGCAGCGCTTGAGCTCTGCGGCAATCAGTGCATCGTTCCCGCCGGGTTGCTTTTTGTATCGCAGCTGATGCTCCAGTGCCGCCCATGTGTCCTGCGAGATTGTTCGCAGCTGAATTTCTGCGTGATATTTACCGCCGACGATCAGAATCATGTGGTAGCTGCGGTAGCCGTTTGGCTTGGCATGCCGGATGTAATCCTTTTCCTCCAGGACTTCCACATTGGGAAGTGCCGCCAGGTGATCCCGGATCACATATACATCACTGAGAAAGGAGCAAACCACACGAATTCCGATCGCATCGTGAATCTTCTCCAGTGCAGACTCGGTTGTCTCCGGAAGTCCCTTTCTGCGGCACTTTTCCCGCATGCTCTCTTCGCTCTTAATCCGTGAAAGGCAGTGCTCCACCGGATCCATTCCCAGGTCATTTCGCATTTTTTCGCGCACCAGCTGAATTTCCCCGGTCAAGCGCTCCCGCACCTCCTCCAGCTTCGGAAGCTGATCGCCATATATGCTGTTTGTTTCTTCCATTTCTCTTGTATATCCCCTGTATTCGTCTGTAGCCATCCCCGACACATCGACTCTTGCATACGCCGGCCGGTCAAAAGCGCACATTCTCTTTCATAGCCGCATTGTTTTTGCCCGGCTCAAAATCCCGCGCCGGACATGTACAACATTACCACAGCATTTCGTCAAACCCGCCGTTTTTATCAATTTTTCACATAAATTTCGCGTTTATACATAAAATCAAAAGGGACAGTCTCGGTCCCCTCCGCTCGTTTTACTACGCAAACGCACACAGCCGTAATTTCCGAAAATCTCACATATCGAGTCTTGCACTCATTAAATATGTGCGCCACCAGACGTACCGACAAAAAGTCCTCTGCAAATGATGCAGAGGACTTTCTATATGTTTCAAATTGTGTAATTGTTACCCTCTTTGACGTGCCACCTCACGGGCTGCACTCCTGTTCATCAGATACTCCGCCGTGAGGTCCATCACCAGGGCAAAAGCCAGCGCACAGGTCACATCCACGACGCTGTGCTGCTTGAGCAGCATGGTCGAGCAGCAGATCATGATGTCCATGATCCTTGCCAGCGGCCGGACAAATCGGTGGCGATAGCCCTTGGCCCTGTGCACGGCAAAATCCAGGAAAATGGTCGAATACACATGCATGCTGGGGCACACATTGTTGGGATTGTCCGTTCCCTCAATGATGCGGACCGCAATGGCACACAAATCATTTCCCTTTATCTCCTCCGGCCGAAGCGAAATACCGTTCGGCACCAGCATACAGAACAGAAGAATCAGAAGAAGCCCGGAAAAGAGCGGTGCCAGCGTGCGCCAGCGTGTCTCCCCATCCTCCCGCAGAACCATGTGAAACATCGTCTGTGTCATCCACAAAAACCAGATGCAATACGGAATCACCGCGTACTTTACGAAGGGAATGTACTGATCCAGACGGCAGTGAATGTGCCACACAACCGGTAGATTCAGCCATTCAAGGAATGCAAACCAGCTGATGAAAATCACAAAAAATCCAATGATAAAACGGTACGGGTGCTCCACGCACTCTTTCTTAAAAAATCGACTCATGCTCCACTCTTCTCGTTACTTCTTCCTGCTTCTTCACTTCTTTCACTGAAAACTCTCACTGAAAAAAAGCCATCTCCGACAGCACGGTATCCTGATATATTGTTCCGTTATACACGCTGTTGATCCGAATGGCAAGCGAATCCACCGGAATTGCCGTGTCGAAGACAAGGACCTGCTCGCCCATCGTATCCTCCAGTGCATAATCCGCCGAATACGTTTGACCGTCGCAGTCAACTGTCACTGTAATGCCCTGAATGCGGTTATTGGCCTCATATCGCTCCTGCGATGTCTCATTGCCGTTCCAGAACGCAATGGCCTTTACATTGGTCGTCTCCGAAAAGCTTGCCGTCAGCGTTACCCCCAGGCCGTCGCCTTCCTCGCCCTCCTGCCAGGAGGTCTCCAGATCCTCATCGAAGAGATATTCCGTCCCGTAGGTCTTGCCGGAGCTCCCCACCAGCACGGAGGATGCCGTGCAGTCCGCCGGTGTCGTCTTCGTAAGGCCCTCCGTATAGGAGGTATCGGTTGTCAGCTGGTAATTGCCCATTCCCTGCAGGGCTGTGAGGATCGCATTCTGCGCTGCCTTTGCCGCTTCCTCCTGGGCAGCCGCCTCTTCCGCAGCCGCCGCTGCCGCTTCCTCCTGTGCCTTCTGTTCCGCTGCAGCCTTCCTTGAGGAGGAGATATTCACCGCCAGCACGATGACTACAATGATCGCCGCCAGAATTCCCGCGGCAGCCCCAATGAGGCGTACCGGAATTTTGCCCTTAGACAGCTGTGACACACTTCTCCGTATCCTTTTCTTCAGACGCCGAAAAACCCTTCGAATCCTCCGCCAGATGTCCCCGGCGATACCGGCAGCACTCCGATTGCTTCTCTTTGGTCCGCCGCTGCGGACCAAACTCTTCCTGCCCGGATTCTCTCTCGCCCGAGGCTCTTTGGGACCTTCCTGCTCTCCTGTTCTCCCCGGCGACACAGTGCTCTTTTCTCTTGGCATAGAGAACTCTGCCCCAAGACTCTCCAGAGTATCTCTCCATTCCTGCACCAGCGCGTTCTCTTCCAGCTGCCCCAGCACCGCCATGGCGCTGCGGAATTCTCCGCGAAATGAAAACTGACTGCAGCTGCGCACCAGCCCTTCCTCAAAGCCATGGTAATCCGAGTATCTATGCTCCATAACCGCACACAGCGTTTTCATGACAAGCGCCGGGCATGGGAAGTTCCCCAGCCTTGCCTCCGCATGCGACAAAACGTCCAGCTGCCGCAGCCGCAGCTGTGCCGTCTTCTTCACCTGCGGATTAAGCCCGGCCGCCTTGTTCTCCCAGAATGTACGCTGCGCTGACAGATGCGTGGCAAGCTCCGCATCCGACATGCCGTCCTGAATTCCCAGTTCCTCATAGATCCCCATATGCGCCCCCGTTTCTTGTACTGTTTACATCCAAACTCCCTTATACCATTTTCTTCCGTTCAGTCCCTATCAGATTTCGTGACTATTCAGCACCCATCTCGATTTGCCTTCACGGAAGCCTCCAGAAACTTCCAGTAATCCTCGTAGTTTTTCTTTAAGAGCTCCGGTGTCTGCAGCTCATACGGACATTTCGTCGTGCACTGCCGACAGTTAAGACATCCCTCAATCTTCTTCATTTCATTCTGCCAGTATTCCGTAAGCCAGCCGGCAGACGGGGCTCTTCTTAGCATCAGACTGATGCGTGCACACTGATTGATCTGAATGCCGGCAGGACAGGGCATGCAGTAGCCGCAGCCGCGGCAGAAATCACCGGAGAGCTCTGTCTTTTCCTTTTCAATGTATGCCGTAAGCTCCGGCGTCATGGCCGGCGTGTTCTCCATGTAGGAAAGCCACTCCTCCAGCTCACTTTCCTTCTGGATCCCCCAGATCGGCAATACGTTGTCGAACTGCTGCATGAAGGCCATGGCGGCCTCCGATCGGTTGATCAGTCCTCCGGCCAACCCCTTCATGGCAATAAAGCCTACGTTGTGCTGACGGCACAGCTCCAGAAGCTCAAATTCCAGATCACCGGCCAGATAGGAGAACGGGAACTGCACCGTCTCATACAGATCCGAGGAGGCCAGCTCACAGGCGATGCGAATCTTATGGCTGGTCGCGCCGATATGTTTTATTTTACCCTGTTTCTTCGCTTCCTGCATGCATTCGTACATACCGCTCCCGTCGCCCGGCTTCCAACAGACATCCATCTGATGAAACTGGTAAACATCGATATAGTCGGTCTGCAGAAGACGCAGGGAGGTTTCCAGGTCCTTCCAGAAGCCCTCCGGCGTTTTGGCCGCCGTCTTGGTCGCAATGTAAATCTCTTCTCTCGGAACACGGCCGCTCCCGAAGGCAAGACCGAGCTTTTCCTCGCTGTCGGAATAGGCTCTTGCCGTATCATAGTAGCGCATGCCGCCTTCATAGGCGCGCCGGAGGATCTTCACTGCGTCCTCCAGATTCCTGCGCTGCACCGGAAGGGCGCCAAAGCCGTTCTGCGGAACACAGATTCCTGTACTTCCCAATGTAATGTTCTTCATCCCTGTAACTCCTTCCTGCTATGCGCCGCCGTCTTTTTGCTCCTGCGGCATTCTCAGCAAATATATGGTTAATACGCTCCCACGCCGGATTTGCGATGTGCTGCAGCAAATGCCTTTGAAGCCTTCGATCCGCTTCATCCCTGTGCAGAGCTCTGCGCATCCCTGGCGAAATCCGTAATCTCCGATGCCGTTGCCTTGTCACTGTCCGCCTTCCCAGGATTGACCATTTCATCATGAATTTCATCCAGAATCGGCATCAGATCCTTGGCATATTCCAATCCGATGTACCCCGGCGAGCTGCACATGATGGCCACAACATATGGATACGCTCCGTCTACCACGGCACCGTTTGTATAACAATTGTCCTCAGCATCACTGTCCGAGGCAATCCATCCGGCCTTGCTGTACACCGTCTTGTCTTCCTGCGTTCCCACAGTCAGCGCCACCGCCGAATTCAGGCTGTCTGTGAAGGTATCCCTTGCCCATTCCGAATACGTTTCATCTCCCAGAAGGAGTGCGGTACCCTTATAAAACATGCGGCACAAGTCCAAAGGCGTTGTCATAATGTAGCGGGTAAGGCTCTGCACCTTCGGAATCCCGGTTCCCTCAATCCATTTGGTAAAAACATCGTTCCCGTAGGACCTGCGGATCCGCTGATACGCATCGTTATCCGAAAGATGTCCCGTAAGGTACATGTCGTTGGTGGGGGCAATGTTATTTTCCAAAAGGCTGAAGATATAGGGTGCCTTAATGACGCTGGCACTGTAAATTCTCGCGCCGGCATGGTAGGAAACAGCATCCCCGGTCTGAATGTCGACCAGTACGAACCCGACCTCGTAGCCCTTACTCTCCAGCTCCTCCAGGATATCCGTCAGCTTCTCATTCGTCTGATCCGAAATGAGATACTCCGTATCCCAGATGCAGACGCTGTCGGTATCGTAGATCTTCGACGAGATCACCTCATAGGAGGGGCCGAGCTTCTTGTTTTTCTTCTTTACGACCGATGCAGAGGATTTCTTCATCTCCCGCAGGAGTGTCCGATTCACGCTGCTCTCATCATAGGGAGAAAGTCCGTCCCGCTGCCCGTAGAGCTGATACAGGCGGTACAGCTCCACAGTGGAAAGATCTTCTGTCTCCACCGTTTCATACTCTGCAGAAGGTGCATCCTGGTCTGATTTTCGGCTGTCTGCAGATCCTGCTGCCGTGCTCTTTACACTTTCCCGGCCATCGTCACTGGATGAGGAGGCTGCGCCTGCCTCATCCTCCTCCGGAAGTGCCAGCTTCATTGCCCCCTGCACGGTGGGATACTGCGTCCGAAACCACTCTGGGTCGAACAGCGTGCCGTCCTCCATGAGCGTCACCTGCGCCCGAACCGGAACTGCGGTTCCCGGCAGCAAAAACAGCGCCGCCGCGCCTGCTGCCATCCAGAATCCTCTTTGAAGCCATCTCCTGCCGCTCATGAAGGCTCCTCCGTCAGCTCATCCAGCGTCTTGCCGTAGGCCGGAAGAAAATCTCTCTGAAAATCAGCAACCTCCGGAAGCTCTGCAGCCATCACTTCCAGCGCCTTCTCGGTGGTTACCCTGGCACTTCGAAACTCCTGATTGCCGGAGCCCTCCTCCTCAATGCACTTGATCAGCGCCGAAAGCTTATCGGCTGCCTTTACAAGCCTGCGCAGATACACTTCCTTCTCGTCTTGCTCTGCATTCGTCTCCAGGATATCCTCGTACGCTTTCCGAAGATCCTCCGGAAGACGGTCCAGAAGCAGGTGCTCCGCCTCCGCCTCCACCTCGCGGTAGGCATCCCGGATGGCCGCATTTCCATATTTAACCGGTGTCGGCATATCTCCCGTAATGATCTCCGGCGCGTCATGATACAGGCCGATCAGAGCTGCCCGCTCGCTGTCCAGGTCCTTCCCGTAGCGAACGTTTCCGATGACGCATAGGGCATGTGCGATCATCGCCACCTCCAGAGAATGCTCCGAGAGATTCTCCTCTCTGGTGCTGCGCATCAGCGCCCAGCGCCGGATGTACTTCATCCGCGAAACCGTTGCAAAAAAACTGTACGTCATACCATTTCCTGTCTGTAAAACCACAATGTCCGAAACCTCTCCCCTCATTGTAGGAGAAGTTTCGGACATTGAAAACCCTGTTAGGGCCGGTACATCGATTTTGGGCATCTGTTCAGCCGCATCGAGTATCAAATTCAAGATGGACGCTGAATGGTTACAGAACGACCCCATCCTTGAAGATGGAGATCTCGCGGCAGCCATGTTTTTCCGCCAGGGTCTGCTCCCCGGAGGCAACAGACAGCACATAATCAAGAAGGCGGTCTCCTGCCTCATCCAGCGTCTCTTTTCCCTCTGCCACCGTGCCGGCATTGAAATCGATCCAGTCCTTCTTTTTCTGAGCCAGTGCCGTGTTGGTTGCAATCTTCACCGTAGGTGCCGGTGCACCAAAGGGCGTTCCTCGGCCGGTGGTGAACAGGATCAAATGCGCGCCCGCAGCCGTAAGGTCCGTGGCGCTGACAAGATCATTCCCTGGGCCGGAAAGGAGATTCAGTCCCTTTTTCGTCACAGGCTCTGCGTAGCCAAGCACATCCACAATCTGTGCGCTTCCGCCCTTCTGGACACATCCGCAGGATTTATCCTCCAGCGTTGTGATGCCGCCTTTTTTATTACCCGGAGACGGATTCTCGTACACCACCTGACCATGGTCTGTGAAATACTTTTTGAAATCATTGACCATCTTCACAGCCTTTTCATAGGTAGCCTCATCCTGACAGCGGGAGAATAAAATATTCTCCGCGCCGAACATTTCCGGCACCTCTGTCAGCACCGTCGAGCCGCCCATTGCAATCAGCCGGTCCGAAAACCGTCCCACGGCAGGATTGGCGGTAATTCCGGACAGTCCATCCGACCCGCCGCACTTCATGCCTACCACCAGCTCCGAGGCAGGAACCGGCTCCCGGTGAAACGCTCCCGCATAGGAGGCAAGCTCCTGCAAAATACGTCTTCCCTCCTCCAGCTCATCCTCCACATCCTGGCAGATCAGGAACTTCACCCGCTGCTCATCATAGTCCCCAAGTGCTTCCTTAAACATGTCCAGCTGAAGATTCTCACACCCAAGACCCAGGCATAAAACTCCTCCGGCATTGGGATGATGTGCCAGCGCCGCCAAAAGCCTTTTGGTCGTAGCAAGATCATCGCCCAGCTGAGAACAGCCAAAGGGATGCGGGTAGTAGAACAGCCCGTCCAGTCCCTCACAAAGGTCCTGATTGTCTTCTACCAGCTGTTTGGCCACGCCATTGACACAGCCGACAATGGGCAGAATCCAGAGCTCATTGCGAATACCGACGCGGCCATCCTTTCTCTTGTAGCCAAGGAAGGTCTTCTGCTCCACCTCTGGAAGTGCATACGTCTTGTGATCGTAGTGATACTCCATCCCTTCCGAAAGCTCGGTCTGCACATTGTGCGTATGCACCCAGGAGCCGGCCGGAATGTCCTTCGTCGCCAGTGCAATGGTATTCCCGTATTTGATCACCGGGCTTCCCTTTGGAATGTCACAAAGAGCTGCCTTATGTCCTCTGGCCACAGGCTCCCGCAGCAAGGCGCTCTGGTCGGCCGCGGCAATACTTTCCCCCTGCTGCATATCTTCCAATGCAACTACAACGTTATCCCGGGGATGGATGTGAATGTATTTCATAGTTGTCTCCGTTCCTGCAAAACACGTATCTGTCCGGTATCCATCATATGATATTGGGGCAAAAATCCTTCTATCCCCATGATACCCGGATTGCACGGCAAGCCATCTGCCTGCAGTCAAAACCGCCGTGTCTCAAAGTACCGATGCGTATGCAGCCTCTGCGCCCTTCGTGCGGATGAGCTCCAGGTCTGCAGCCACCTTTTCCTCAAGGCCAGAAATCTTCGTCAGATCCTGATCCCACATCTGCAGATTGGTGAGCACCTCATGAACCAATGTCTTTGCATCCTCGCCCTTGTGATCCCAGTAAAAGTCCAGAGCCCAGTCATCATCCTGAATCCGGTACTCATTGCCGGCAGGACGCTTTGCCACCAGCGCGTCATCCTCGCGGCGGACAAGATCGTTGCTGTAGAATGCAATGTAAGCCGCAAAGCCCATGCACAGAGCCTCCGGGAGCTTGCCGAACTTCTCGTTGTATTCCAGAAGAGACGGCAGATCTCTTGCCTTCCACTTGGACGTGGAGTTCAGGGAAATGCTCATCAGCTGATGATCCACAAAGGGATTGTTGAAGCGGTCGGTTACCGCCGCTGCAAAGTTCTCGCAGTCTGCCTTATCCAGCGGCAGAATCGGGATTACCTCGTCAAAGAGGAGCTTGTTCATAAAGCCGTGAATCGTCTCGTCCTGCATGCAGTCACGGACAATCTCCTTGCCGGCAAGATAAGCGCCCAGAACAAAGCCGGTATGCGCGCCGTTTAAGATTCTCACCTTACGCTTTTTATACGGTGCGACCTCCGGAACCACATGTACATTCACGCCGGCCTTTTTGAAGGGGAGCTTCTCCTCCAGCCACTGCGGTCCCTCAATGTACCATACGCCAAATACCTCTCCGACATCCTTGAGTCCGTCCTCATAGCCGTTTACTTCATCCATTGCCGCATTCTCTGCCACGTCGCGGATGCGGCCGGGCACGATGCGGTCCACCAGTGTAGAGCAGAACAGGCAGTCCTTCTCGATGTAGCTCTTAAAATCCTCGCCGTAGCCCCAGTCATCTGCGTGACGGAGAACGTCCTTTTTCAGCTCCTGTCCGTTGGCATCGATCAGCTCGCAGGAAAGGAAAACAATGCCTGGCTTGCCGGCCTTGAAGCGCTCATAGAGCAGCACGGTAACCTTTGCCGGGAAGCTTGCTGGCGGAAGCTGATCCGGCGTGCAGGACGGATCGTAGGTGATGCCTGCCTCGGTCGTGTTCGATGCCATATACTCCAGCTCATCCGAGCAGGCAATGCGGCGGATTTCCTTCCAGTCCTCTGCATCATAGGGATTGTAGCAGGCATCCACAGAAGAGATGACACGCTTCCGGTCTACCTTTTCTCCGTTCTCAGAGCCGCGAAGGTAGAGCGTGTAGAGCCCCTCCTGCTCGTTGATGTACTGCGTCAGACCCTGCGCGATCGGCTGAGCCAGCGCGATCTTGCCGTTCCAGTCAGCCTTTTCATTGGCCATGTCGAACCAGTAATCCACAAAAGCGCGGAGGAAGTTTCCTTCTCCGAACTGCAGTACCTTTACCGGCGCTGCGCCCTTATCCAGAATGTATCCGTCGTACCCCGATTTCTTCAATACCTCATAGTTTAGCTTGTCCATTTCCTTCTCCATTCTGCTGTAAGCGTACAATTGCATTGCCTGCATCGATGTGTAACCGACCATCGCTTCTTGCATGTGCATGATCATTTTTTGATCATTTCTTGCACTGTTTGTTTGCATTATGTGGCCATATGGCGGCAATGTCAAGGCGAACTTTTTATGTGGCCTGCACAGTTCCTACCTTCACAATTTTCCTCCCAATACAATTTGACATGCTTCTCGATTTTCCATCATAAGACACCAACGCGACGATCGGAGTTGAATGCCAAAACATATACGGAAGTCACCGCAGTAGGATCTGCTGCCAGGGAATGGAGTGGTGCGATTTTTTGACGAGCAGCGGATTCTTATGTAAGGAGCGGCTTCACCAGCCCGACAGGAGCGCAACTGTTTGAGTCCAAGACACGGGCCTTCCAAAGGAAGACCCGTGGACGGACGAGTTTTGCGCGAATCGGGCGTTTGGTGAAGAAGC
>CAVBQH010000008.1:0-8483 GCA_963597485.1 Acutalibacteraceae bacterium | reverse complement strand
TTTGTGCTGTACTTCCATCCGCACATGTATCCACGCTTGTCCGATACTGCAGCTCTCCGCTTCCGTTGTTCGAAAGCTCCAGATAAAACGAATCATTCCCCGCATGGCAGAAGTCTTCTGCAATAATCTGTCCCGGTCCGTCATAATCACGCACAAAGGTCTGCTCCGTATCCGCTCTCGACACAGACAAAATAGGTGCATCCTGCGGCTCAATTCGCATAATAACCGGATTCTGCCGTCCAAAGTCGTTCCACTTGGTAAAGCCGATATGGTGCGCCAGCTCCATTCCTTTCCATTTTCCATCCAGGAAGGTGGCCCACTCCCCGGCCAATGTCTTATCCCTCGCCAGGCACTGCTCCGTAAGGTCTGCATAGATATTGGCTGCCGGCCGGCCCTGGGCGGCATAGTGGTGATTTTTGCCCGCATACAGATGCAGCTGCAGGAGATTGACCACCGCTCTGCAGGGCCATCCGATCATGCTGTAATATCCGTTATAAGCCGGTGTCCCCTTCAGACGATGCAGGATATCCTCATTGGAGGCCGCCAGCTTCTCCACTCTCTGAAGAAGACGATCCGTTTCCAGCGCGTGGCAGGGATGAAAAATCTCCGGATGAAGTGATTCCGGGCGGCGCAGGGAGGCAAGCTGAATGTATTCCTCCAATACATGCGCAGTTTCTTCCTCCAGTAATTCAGCGCCATTCCTCTCGATACCGATTACCGGCTGCGCATTGCCGCATACCGCCTGCTCCCCTGCAGATTTCAGCGATTCATTGCAGGACGCCAGCAGCTCTTTAGCCACCATGCGCGGATACTCGAGATAGCTTTGCGGATTGCTGCTGCCCCATTTCTCATAGTCATAAGCCAGATCCATGAAATACCGCAGCGTCACCTCATGGAATTTAAGATCGCCGACATTGACAATCCAGAGCTCCTGCACGCCGTGCTCATAGGCCTCGCACATTTGCTCCCAGATCTGGGAAAACGGCGTCGAATCCACCCATTCATAGGAGACCGGACCTCCGTGGTAATCTAGGTGATAGTACATGCCATAGCCGCCTTCATGCCGGCGCATGGCTTCATCCGGGAGCGCACGCAAATGTCCAAAATTGTCATCACTGAGCATGCAGATGACGCCGTCCAGCCCCTCCCATGTGTAGAGTCCCTCCGCAGCATCCGCTCCGTAATAATAGCCTTCCACTTCCTTATATACTGCCAGCATCTCCCGCGTTTCCGAACGGATACTGCCGCCTTCCTTCCCGTCACGAATCAGCTTGCGCTGTGCAGAAATGATCTTCTTCAGCAGCTCTATGTTGTCTGCTGCCGGGCTGTTTTCTCCCAAAAGTGCCGAGTCCCGTTCACCCCGCATGCCGATGGTGATCATGTTCTCGTAGCTGCCGCGATCCTCCAGCGCATCCTGCCAATACCGCAGAAGCCCTTCGCGGTTCGTCCGAAAATCCCAGGCATTTCCATACACCGAATGCTCCCCCCGCACTTGGTCCCATTCCTCACTGGCACGAAGGCACGGCTCATGATGGGAAAAGCTCCAGATGACGCCGTATTCATCCGCGAGCTCCATGTCCGCCGGTCCCGGACCGTCCAACGGAAAGGAGCTGGTCCACATCGCCGGCCACAGGTAATTGCCGCGCAGCCGCAGCAGGAGCTCGAATACGCAGTCGTACATCGATGCATTAAAGCCGCCGAAATGCTCCGTGCACCAGGTTCCGAAGGCAGGCCACTCATCGTTGATGAAAAAACCGCGGTACCGAACGGAAGGCTCCTTAGATATGTAGTTTAGCGTCTCATCCAGCAGGAAATCCTCCTGCTGCCCGGAGGGGACATCTCCCCAATCGGTCAGCGGTGAAACGCCCATCGCCTCCGACAGCGAAAACAGACCATAGATCGTCCCCCTCTTATCGCTTCCAAGGATCAGGAAAATATCCGGTTCTCCCTCATGGATATTCTCCGCAGTCGCAGAACCTGCCGCTTCTCCCACGACGGCCACAGATGCACTTCTACCCGGAAGGTACAGCCGCAGATAGCATTCACTTCTGCCGGACAACGCCTGAATGTGTTCTCTCGGAATCCGGCCCTCTTCCACAAGGCGCTCCGTCAAAGGGCTGTGTCCCAGCGTTGCTGCCAGGATCACCGGCCCGCTTTTCCATTCCTCTGCACTTTTTAAATGTGCCGGACGCGTTCCGGTCACCTTTTCAACATCCAGAATCACCTTATCTGCGATGCGTGATACGCCCGGAAATGCTTCATCTTCCGTCAAAAGCGAAACGGCAGTGCCGTCCTTTTGTATCATATGAATTCCCTGTCCCTGCATCTTTATCCCTTTCATATCGGCTGTTATCTCGTAAATGTACCCTGTACAAACACTCTCATCAGCATCCCACTAATGTATGATAGAATGGCGTTTGGGTCAAAGAGTTTTTGTCCTATCCGGCTGCCGCATCGGTGTTTTTCGTGGGAAAGTCGGTATAGGGGCCGAATAAACAATCCTGTGGGGAATTTTATGAGAATCATCGATTACTACAACCTCTTAGCCACCTTTCTGGAAATCTGTCTGGTCCTTACTGCCTTCTGTCTGGCAAAAAAATTCAGGTCTCAGGGCGAGGCAGCAGCTTCTGATTTCTCCAGTGCGAAGGGCTCTGCACGTTCTCTTCACATACTGCTGGTGCTGCTTCTTATCTTCGGCGGATTCCTTCGCATCTGGAACCTCACCGGGCTTCCGGACGGCTTGCAGCAGGATGAAGCCTCCATCGGATATGAGGCCTTCTGTCTTGCCACCACCGGCATGGACCGCAACGGCTTCCACTGGCCGGTATATCCCATCACCTGGGGCTCCGGCGGCGGAAGTCCGATCATGATCTATCTGAATGTCATCACAACGCTTCTGTTCGGGTCCGGTATCTGGTCCATCCGCATCGTCCCCGCGTTCCTTGGCACGGTTACACTCCTTTTGTTCTATCTGCTGCTGCGCAAGGACTTTGGTAAACACACCTCTCTTGCGGGGCTTTTCCTTCTGGCACTGACGCCCTGGCACATCATCCTCTCGCGGTGGAGCCTGGATTCCAACACCATGCCCTTCTGGCAGGCCCTGGCCACGCTCCTTCTGGTCCGTGCCGCACTTTGCTCCGAGCGCAAGGTACAAACCAGACGCTATCTGCTGGCGGCATTCTTTTTCGGTGTCTGCCTGTATTCCTACGGTTCTGCCAATGTCGTGATTCCGCTGACGCTTCTGTTTGCCTGCGTTTATCTGCTGATGACCGGGCACATTACCTGGCCGCAGCTGGCCGGCTGCTTTGCTGTTTTTCTTGCAGTTTGCCTCCCTCTGGCATTGTTCTACGGCGTGAACTTTCTGGGACTTCCGGAGATTGCGGCGGACTGGATTTCCTTCCCGAAGTTCACATCCAGTCACTTCGGCTCCGTCTTCGTCACCTTTGACCGGACGCTCCCCTCTTCTCTTTGGCACAACATAAAGGAGCTTGTCCGCACGCTCACCATCGGACTCGACGGTGAGGTCTCGTGGAATGCGATGCCCGGCTACTGGACGCTGTACTGCTTCACCTGGCCAGTGACACTGGCCGGTATCATCGTCTGTATACGAACCGCAAAGGGTCATGTTACTCACTGCATCATGCTCGCCGAGCTGGCCGCCGCGCTTTTGTTCTCTCTTTTTATTCAGCAGGACATTAACCGGGAGGTTCTCTTATTCCTGCCGCTGGTCTACTGCATGGTGATGGGCTTTCGCTGGCTGTATCTGACGCTCCGTCAAACCGTCCGGCATATCCCCGGCAAAATGCTCGCAGCCCTTCCGGTTTTGCTCCTTTTGATCGGTTTTGCTTCCTTCGCCAAGGATTACTACGGCGGAGCATATAACGAAGTTGCTGCCACGGATTTCATGCCCGGTTACGGAGATGCCATGATCTATGCCGACCAGATTGCCTGCGAACGGGAAGCCAAGGGAAAAATCTGCACCGTATACTCCACCTATGATCTGGTGGCTTCTCCCTTTATGCTGACACTGTACTATACGCAATATGATCCACAGGCCTTCCGTGACACGGTCGTCTATAAGGACCCCGAAGCGGAATTCCGTGTTGCCTCCTCCTTTGGGCATTTCGTCTACGGTCTGCCTGCCGAAAGCGACGCGCTCCCCTCTTTGGCAGAGGATACGTACAAGGATGACGTCTTTGTCCTCACAAAGGCCCAGCTGCAGGCGATGTCTCCCGATCCGGAGGAATACAACACCGTCACCTTTAAGGACCGTTTTGTGGTTGTCAGCCGCAAGAGCGCGTGACGCACGCAATCAAGTATAAGGGCCGGTGTATAACAAAGCCGCAGGAGAAATACTCCTGCGGCTTTTCTATGCTACCTAAATTACGCAATGAAACCAATAGACAAGGACCATTACTACCAGATCTTCACCCGGTCCTCCGGCGCGATATACATGCCGTCTCCCTCCTGTACGCCGAAGGCCTCATAGAATTCCTCGAACTGAGCCACCGTAACATTTACTCGAAGGTAAGCCAATGGATGAACGTCATAGCTGGCACTATAGTAAGCGTACTCCGGTGTCATATTTGATGCCCATTCTCCTGCATACGCATTGAAAAATGCAGCGTAGTCAAAATCCGGATCCTCTTTGGCCAGATGTAGCATCACTGCCATGCCGCCCATGTCAGCGCAGGCTTCCCCCTTACACCGCTCACCGCTGCAGGATAAACCGTCCCAGACCGTAATGGCATCGTAGTAGGCTACCATCTTGTCTGTCTTCTCCTTGAATTTCGCTTTGTCCTCCTCGGTCCACCAGCTGTTGTAATTTCCATCCGAATCATACGTCGCGCCACTCGGATCAAAGGCATGAGAGATTTCATGGCCGATTATAATGCCAAGCTGCCCATATACCTCCTCCTTCGACATGTCGCTGTTATAAAGAACATCTCCGATGAGTCCGGGAAGAATATTGATGGAATTGCTGCTCGGTTCATAGAACGCATTCTGGGTGATCGGCGTACACATTTTCTTCTTTATATCCCGTTGATCCCATTATGGAATTCTGGATATCAATTGCATTATAGTAGGTCTCTTTGTCCAGCATATTGATCGCGGAAGATGCTGTATGCGCCAGTAAATAATCCCTTATGTGTTCAAGATTTCTCTCACTGATTATTTCATCCAGATGGTCGAAGTAGTCCATTTTTTCGTTCAGCTGAACGCCGGGAATTGTTTCCAGGCCATATGCTGTAAACCTCTTTTGCAGAAGTGCAAACCAATGATAGCGATCCAGCTCCTCCGGTGCATAGACCTGCTCATTTACACGATCCGACGTATCCGTAAGGTCCCACTCCTCGTTGGAATAGCACTGCGCTGCCATCTGCTGTTCCAGCTCAATGGCACCCTCTCTGTGCTTCCTGCCGCTTGTCCTTGAGCAGATCCTGCGCTGCCGCAGCCCTGCAGTCCTGTCAGCATCACAGCCGTCAGAAAAAGTGCCAAAACTCTCTTCTTCATCGTTCCTCCTTTTGCAAGCCGTATTTTGCTCCCTTGTAGAAAAGCTCCGGAACCTTTTTTAAGTTTCCGGAGCTTTTCCATAGATGTTTCAAGCCATGATATACGAATTGCTGCACGCTTCCGCAATCCTCAAAACATCCGTAATCCTGTATTATCGCGGTGTCATAAGGGACGCCAGCGGCACCCCGATGATCGCTGAGGCCGCCCTCTGCGTCTCTCCGCTTTCAGCTGTGATATACCAGGTCAGAGCCTTCTTGGCCGTTCCGCTTAGGTTGCGCACACCGGTTGCCAGTCCCTGTGCAATCTCCACCGGGTGGTCCATCTCCCGGGAGAGAATAAAGGCATCAATGTGCTGGTTGTTCAAGGCCTGTGTATAGGCATACACAACCGCAGCTGCCTGATAATCCTCCGACGGAGTGCTGACATACCCCTGCTCAGAGCAGATGATGCTGCGCACCTGTCCGCTGGGTGCCAGCATCGCCGGCGTACTCATGAAATCTGTGAAGATTTCGATGTTCGCCATTGTGATATACGGCGAGTTCTGCGTGTGATTGACCTTCGTCGGGTAGTTCACAGGCTGCAGCCACACAAGCTGATCATACAAAGGATAATTATACGGATGCACCGCAACGTCCCAGCCGATATTTCCGGATGCGCTGATCTCCTGATTAAAGAGCGCCAGCCATGTCTGTCCGGCGTAATGCAGTGCGGAATCCGCTGCCGCATATTCATTGTCCACGCAGGTATATACGCGGCAGTTTGCATTCTCGGATTTCAGTCCATTGTAGAAAATGCGGAACGCCTTCGCATACTCCGCTGTGAAGACATTGATCCCGGCGCTGGCCGTCATATAGTGCCAGGGAGATCTTGCATTGATCTCATTACCGACCACCCAGTTATCAACCGTTCCGTGTCCCGTGCCGGAAAAGCGCTGTCCAAGGAAGGAAGCAAGCGCCTCCAGCTTCTCCACAGCCGCCTGATCCACCGTATTGAATGCATAATAGTTCTGCGACGTATTGTCTCTTGCCAGCGGATGCACATAGGTGCCGCCTGCCGTCCAGTTGTTCAGTAGGATCAGTGTCACCTGAATTCCCTGGCCATTCATCATCGGAACCAGGTTATCCAGCTGCCCTACAGCCGCCTGGCTGAAGGTGTAGGTTTTTCCGTTGTAGTTGTACGTAATGCCCGTACCACTCAGAATATCTCCCACCAGAACATTATATGTAATCTGCTGTATTCCGGATGCCTTCAGCGTTCCTCTGCTCAAAAGCGTGGATTCCGGAAGGAGCCCTTTCTTGCCGTGATCCCTTCTGGCGCTTGTATGTGTTGCAATTGCCTCCGGATTCTGTACATAAATCGGATTGGAGACTGCAACATAGGCGCCGCCCTTTTTCACACAGACGGTGAACTTTCTGCTGAGATTGGATGACGCGGTATTCTTATTCAGAGGGAAAACAAAGGTTGCTGCCGCACCAGCCTGTGCCACCGCCACCTGTGCTCCGGCGTTATTTGCCTGGTTCACCTTACTGGCCAACAGGTAGTATATTCCATCATCCGAGCTTGGAATTGTAGACGCTGTTGCCGTAACTACTACATTGTTCCCTTGAATGACAGCGGCCGTATTCGTTACGGCATACGCTTCTGCTGCCTCCGCCTGCAGTGCAGCCGCAGCTGCAAGATGATTGCCTGCGCCGCCGGCAGACTGCACCGTCCCGGGCATCATCAGGCCCGCGCACAATGCAAACGATGCTGCCGCCGCACTTACCGCGGCACGCAGTATTCCCTTTCTGTTCCTCATACATCTCTCCCCATGAAAACTCACAACAGATGCTTAATCATAGCATGACTGTGCCACGCCACAAAAGCAGTGGCAGATGATGGTGCAGTATCATTTACCATTACAGTCTGCACGCCAGCCTGGCGACGGGTCCCGGCGGAGGTTTGAATAATGGCCTAACTGGAGCTGCCATACAGATTCAGCGTTTTCTGCACCACCTCATCCCAGTTGTATTTGCCGCAGATAAAGTCAGCTGCTCCCTCGCGGTATTGCACCACCTGCTGTGGGTGGTCCACCAGCTCCTGCAGCACCCTCTGCAGATCCTTTGTATTCCCCCTCAGGAACACGGGCGCGTGCTCCTCCACCACCTCAGTGCTCTCCTCGATGTCCGAAACCAGGCAGCAGTTTCCATAGCTCATTGCCTCCAGAAGGCTGACCGACATTCCTTCTACGTCCGAGGGCAGTGCGAACACATACGCATTGGACAAAAGCTCTGCCAGAGTGTCTCCTTCCACAAGGCCGGCCAGAACCACTCTGTCATCCCTTGCAGCAAGCTCTTCTATTTCCTCATAGTATTCCACTGCATTGGACGGCCCGCCCGCAAGGACAAGACGCTTGTCTGTCTGTACATTCTCATATGCCTTCAGCAGGTAATGAAGGCCCTTTTCCGGCACAATCCGGCACAGCGTCATGATATAGGAATCCTTCGTCAGCCCCCACCTGCTCGTGATGAGATCTGCCGCATGAGAACTCGGGCGCTCGATTCCGTTCGGAATAAAATGGGTCTCCCTTCCGTATTCCCTGCGAAAATACTCCTGCAGATTGGCGGAGAGTACAATCACCTCATCGGCGTATCTGGCCGCCATCTTCTCACCGGCCTTCAGCATATGGGAGGCAAAATGTCCCCATTTGGCCCGCTGCCAGTCGAGGCCGTGAATGGTCGCAACCACACGAATGCCGAAAAGCTTCGGAAGCCAGCACATAAGGCACGGCCCCTCAGCGTGGAAATGGATCACGTCATAACGGCCGAATAAAGCGCGCAATGTGGCGAACACGGAATATACAATTGCATTGAGCTTTCCGTTTCGAACCGTCGGAATGGTCAGAATGCGGATTCCATCCTGAAACCATCCCTTTCTGTCAGCGATGCGCTCATAATTTCTGCTCGGAACGATGCTGTAGCCGGACCGGT
>CAVBQH010000007.1:0-20951 GCA_963597485.1 Acutalibacteraceae bacterium | reverse complement strand
AGCTCGCTCTGGATGAGAACGACGAGATCATCGGCTACAAGTTCGTTAACTTCGGCAAGATGATGGACTTCATCAAGGCCGGCGATGATGCGGCTACTGCTCTTGAAAAGGCTTCCGGCAAGTACGGCCGTGTTGCTGACGCAGTTCGTTTCATTGATCCCAGAAAACAGTAATTCAGAAGGAGGAAAACGAAATGGCATTGTTTGAATCTTACGAAAGAAGAGAGCCCCAGATTCTTGCCACACTGAGCAAGTACGGCATTTCCTCCGTTGAGGAGTGCAAGACCATCACTGAGGCTGCAGGACTTGATGTCTACCATCTGGTAGAGGGCATTCAGCCCATCTGCTTTGAGAATGCAAAGTGGGCTTACACCGTTGGTGCAGCCATCGCAATCAAGAAGAACTGCCGCAAGGCCGACGAGGCAGCTGCCGCCATCGGCGAGGGCCTGCAGTCCTTCTGCATTCCCGGCTCCGTTGCTGACCGCCGCAAGGTAGGTCTTGGCCACGGCAACCTTGGCAAGATGCTCCTTGAGGAGAACACCGAGTGCTTCGCATTCCTGGCAGGCCACGAGTCCTTCGCAGCTGCTGAGGGCGCTATCGGTATTGCTGACAAGGCCAACAAGGTTCGTCAGAAGCCTCTGCGCGTTATCCTGAACGGTCTTGGAAAGGATGCTGCCAAGATCATCTCCCGTATCAACGGCTTCACCTATGTTGAGACGGAGTATGACTACTTCACCGGCGAGCTGAAGGTTCTCTCCGAGACCTGCTACTCCAAGGATGCTTCCAGCCCTCGCGCAAAGGTTCGCTGCTATGGTGCAGACGATGTACAGGAAGGCGTTGCTATCATGTGGAAGGAGAACGTTGATATCTCCATCACCGGCAACTCCACCAACCCGACCCGTTTCCAGCACCCGGTTGCAGGCACTTACAAGAAGGAAAGACTCGAAGCCGGCAAGAAGTACTTCTCCGTTGCTTCGGGCGGCGGCACCGGCCGTACGCTTCACCCGGACAACATGGCAGCAGGCCCTGCTTCCTACGGCTTCACCGATACTCTGGGCCGTATGCACAGTGATGCACAGTTTGCAGGCTCCTCTTCCGTACCGGCTCACGTTGAGATGATGGGTCTGATCGGAATGGGCAACAACCCGATGGTTGGCGCAACCGTATCCACCGCTGTATCTGTAGCACTTGCAGCTGAGCAGGGTAAGTTCTGAGAAAAAGCTGCGTTCGAAGCGAAGCGCCTTTTCGGAAACTATAACGGTTCCGCCCGTTGATGCTCTCCTGCAGCACGGGGAACCGTTTTACAAACATTGTAATAAAAGAGCGACATCCCGGATCAATCTGGGATGTCGCTCTTTTTCTGTTCACACTGTTTAGATCGGCAGCCATTCCGCTCCCATCAATGGTTTCCTCCGGAAAAACACGATGTCACTGGCCAGAGCGCTCTAATCAGCGCTTCTCTAACTTACTGCAGCGCATGTACAGCATCCGCCATACTCTTCACATACTCGCCCACAGGACCTGCCGCATCAGCTCCATGCCTGGCTATGATCTTGATGATCGCCGAGCCGACAATGGCGCCGTCAGAGAGAGCTGCCATCTTCGCCGCCTGCTCCGGCGTCGAAATGCCAAAGCCCACAGCACAGGGAACCTCCGTATTACCTTTGACCAATTCAGTCATTTTTCCGATATCCGTTGTAATTTCACTTCTGGTTCCTGTAACGCCCAGTGAGGAGACCATGTAGATAAAGCCCTTGGCCTCTTTGGCGATCATGGCAATCCGGTTCTCCGATGTAGGTGCGATCATCGAAATCAGATCAATTCCCAGCGGCGCGAACACGGCATCAAACTCTTCTTTCTCCTCGTACGGAACATCCGGCAGAATGATTCCGTCAATCCCGGCATCCGCAGCCTTCCCGGCGAACTTCTCCATTCCATACGAGTACACGACATTGGCATATGTCATGTACACCATCGGAATGTCAATGTCATTCCGCAGCTCTTTAGTCAGCTCGAACACCTTATCCGTCGTAGTTCCGGCCTTCAGCGCAATATTATCCGCTTCCATGATGACCGGGCCCTCTGCGGTCGGATCCGAGAACGGAATCCCCAGCTCGATCAGGTCCGCTCCATTCTCAGCTGCTGCCTTTACAACCTTTCTGGTCGTTTCCAGATCCGGATCTCCCACCGTGATAAAGGCAATGAACGCCTTGTGGTGCTTAAACGCATTTCCAATTCTGCTCATTATTCTTTCCTTCCTATACATCGAACAATCCGATGTTCTCTCCACGGTATCTTGCAATGGCGGCACAGTCCTTGTCGCCGCGTCCGGAGACCGTGATCACGACAATCTTATCCTTGTCCATTTTCGGAGCAATCTTCATGGCATGTGCCAGCGCATGGGAGCTCTCGATAGCCGGAATGATGCCCTCCGTTTTCGAAAGATACTCAAACGCCTGCACAGCCTCCTCATCGGTTACCGGCACATAGGATGCCCTGCCGATGTCATGCAGATATGCATGCTCCGGTCCGATGCCGGGATAATCCAGTCCGGCCGAAATGGAATACACCGGTGCAATCTGTCCGTCCTCGTTCTGGCAAAAATACGACTTCATCCCATGGAAGATCCCAAGCCGTCCTGTATTGATGGTCGCTGCTGTCTCAAAGGTATCAATGCCGCGTCCGGCTGCCTCACACCCGATCAGCTCCACCGTCGGGTCATCGATGAAATGATAGAAGGTTCCGATGGCATTGGAGCCGCCGCCTACGCAGGCAATGACTGTATCCGGAAGCCGCCCTTCCTTTTCCAGAATCTGCTGCTTGATCTCCTTGGAAATCACCGCCTGGAAGTCGCGAACAATCGTCGGAAAGGGGTGAGGCCCCATAACAGAGCCAAGACAGTAATGCGTGTCTGCGATGCGGCTCGTCCACTCGCGCATCGCCTGAGAAACCGCATCCTTCAGGGTCCCCGTTCCGTCAGTGACCGGCACCACATCTGCACCCATAAGCTTCATTTTATAAACATTCAGCGCCTGGCGCTCCGTATCCACCTTCCCCATGAAAACGACGCATTCCATGCCCAGCAGCGCCGCCACGGTTGCCGTTGCAACGCCGTGCTGGCCGGCCCCGGTCTCTGCGATCAGTCTTGTTTTGCCCATCTTCTTTGCCAGAAGAGCCTGTCCGAGGCAGTTGTTGATCTTGTGCGCACCGGTATGGTTTAAGTCCTCTCGCTTCAGGTAGATCTTCGCTCCGCCCAGATCCTTGGTCATCTTCTCTGCATAGTAGAGGCGGCTGGGACGCCCTGCATAATCGTTGAATAAGGCCGTCAGTTCCTGATTGAACTGCGGATCGTCCTTATAATGGTTGTAGGCCTCCTCCAGCTCAATCACCGCATTCATCAGTGTCTCCGGAATGTACTGTCCGCCGTGCACTCCAAATCTGCCGTTTTGATTCGTCATTTCATGCTTCCTTTCCATTTCGTACCTTCTCTGCAAAGCACCGGATCTTCTCCGGGTCCTTCCTGCCGTCCGTTTCCAATGAGGAGCTTGCGTCCACGCCCCAGGGCCTGCATTTCTTAATCGCATCCTGCACATTATCCGGCGCCAGGCCTCCGGCGAGAATAAAGGGTCTTGTGCAGTCCGTGAGCAGCGTCCAGTCAAAGGTCTCCCCGGTCCCGCCCGGTCCGTGATCGAGCAGAATCAGATCCGCCGCAGATGCCTCTGCTGCATGAACATCCTCTTCGCTGTCCACACGGAACGCTTTTATGATAAGAAGCTCCCGCTCCGGGAAGGCCGCCTTCGCCTGCCTTCGAAGCTCTGCAATGTCCTCATTGTTTTCCCTGCCGTGGAGCTGCACCGCATCCAGTCGACACGCCTGCAGTACATTCATAATTTCCTGCACACCGGCATCCACGAAGACGCCAACCGGCCGAATCCGGGAGTCTAGGCTCCTTCTCAGCTCCTCCGCCCGTTCCGGCGGAATGTAGCGCCGTCTGCTCGGATCGAAAATAAATCCGGTGTACTCCGGCAGCACGGCATTCACCGCTTCCGCGTCCTCCCGGGTTCGAAGCCCGCAAACCTTGATTCGAACCGCAGCGTTCGTTACGCACCAGCCCGGTTCTTCCTGTCCTGTCACGTCATCTCCTGCCTTTCCATGCCTTTCTGTCACAGCGCCGATCATGGCAGTGCCTCCGCACAATCACCCCGCAGCCTTGCAAGCTCCCTACCGGGTCCTTCTGCCCGCATCAGCTGCTCGCCGATCAGAACCGCATTGACGCCGTTTTGCCGCAGCGTTTCCACATCCTCCGGTGTCCGGATTCCGGATTCCGCTACGAAGATCACGTCGGAAGGTGCAAGGCTCCGCAGGCGAATGCTGTTACGGATGTCTACCGTGAAATCCTTCAGGTTCCGGTTGTTCACACCGATGATCCTGGCCCTCGCTGCTACTGCCGATGCAACCTCAGCCTCATCGTGAGCCTCTACAATGGCAGACAATCCCAGCTGATCGGCAATCTGCAGGTACTCTTCGATCGTTTTGGTATCAAGGAGCGCCGCAATCAGGAGAATAGCCGAGGCGCCCGCTGTTTTGGCTTCGTAGATCATGTAAGGATCCACCGTAAAGTCCTTGCGAAGGCAAGGGATCTTCACCTCCCCGGCAATTTCCTGCAGGTAATCAAGGGACCCCAGGAACCACTTCGGCTCCGTCAGAACGGAAATCGCCGAGGCGTCCGCCGCCTCATACTCTCTGGCAATATCCAGATACGGAAAGTGCGGCGCGATCAGCCCCTTGGAGGGCGACGCCTTCTTGCACTCACAGATGAAATGAATTTCATTCCCCTCGGAAAGTGCTCTCTCGAATGCAAAATCCCGTCTTGTCGCCGCCATGTCCGCCGATTTTCCGTCATCCAATGGGCCTGCCGCCGTCGATGTCTTGTCGGTATCGAAGGCCTGGTCATCCGATGCAACGGTCCGCTCTGCCCGGTATACCGCAAGCGCCTCCTCCCGGATCTGCTCCAGCGGCTTCTGAGTCTTCGCCTGCTCGACGCGGAGCCGCGCGTAATCTGCCAGCTCATCCAAGATATTTCCCATACACACTCCTCTTTTTGTATCCGTTCAGCACCTGCCACATTTCAACGTGAACCCGCTGCTTGCAGGCATATTCACGATTGAAATTGACAGGTGCTGAATTATCAGGACCTGCTGACCTCCACAACCTTCTCCAGTGTCTTTAGTGCTGCGCCGGTGTCAATCAGGTGCGCTGCCAGCTTCACGCCCTCTTCGATGGACTCTACTGCCTTTCCTGCATACAGTGCGCAGCCGGCATTCATCAGGACAATATTGCGCTTCGCGCCGGTGATGGTTCCGTTCAGGATTCCTCTGGTGATCTCCGCATTCTCCTCCGGTGATCCGCCAACGATCTCCTCCTTGGTCCCGCGTGCCAGACCAAAATCCTCCGGCTTGATTTCAAAGGTGCGATAGAAGCCGTCCCGCAGCTCGCAGACCGTGGTCGGTGCGCTCACGGAGACCTCATCCATGCGGTCCTTGCCGTATACCACCAGAGCACGCTTTACGCCAAGGGAGCTCAGGACCTTGGCCACCGGCTCCACCAGATACTCATCGTAGACGCCCAGGAGGAACATCTCCGGCTTCGCCGGGTTGGTCAAGGGTCCTAAGATGTTGAACACCGTCCGGAAGCCCAGCTCCTTGCGGATGGGTCCGACGTACTTCATCGCTGCGTGGTATTTCTGCGCGAACATAAAGCAGAAGCCCGACTCCTCCAGCATCTTTCGGCACAGCTCCGGATCCTGCTGGATATTAACACCCAGAGCCTCCAGGCAGTCCGCTGTTCCCGAGAGAGACGATGCCGCACGGTTGCCGTGCTTGGCCACCTTGACGCCGCCGGCTGCCACCACCATTGCCGTCGTCGTGGAAATGTTGAAGGAATGTGCGCCGTCTCCGCCGGTTCCGACGATTTCCAGAACCTCCATCCCGGGATGCGGCACCGGCGTAGCCAGGGAACGCATCGCATAGGCACAGCCGGAAATCTCATCAATGGTCTCTGCCTTGGTGGATTTCGTGGAGAGGGCTGCCAGAAACGCCGCATTCTGCGTCGGCGTTGTCTCGCCCTTCATAATCTCCAGCATGGTGTCTCTGGCTTCCTCATAGGTAAGATCCTCTTTGCTGACAATCTTGATAATCGCTTCCTTAATCATGATGTGCTCCTTTCACATGCTCCCTACATGGTATCTGTTCAGCCCCTGCCACATTTCAACGTGAACCCACTGTTTGCAGGCATATTCACCTTCAAACGCTCTTGTTGTCACTTCGTCCCGCAGAAGTTAGCCAGCATCACTGCCCCGTCCGGCGTCATAATGGATTCCGGATGAAACTGCAGGCCGTAAACGGGGTACTGTGTATCCTGTACCGCCATCACCTCGCCGTCCTCTGTTCGTGCAATAACCTTCAGCGTCTCCGGCAGTGAGGCTTCCTCCGCAGCCAGGGAATGGTAGCGCGCCACCGGTATTTTGCCCGGAAGGCCCTTGAAGATCTGACTGGATTGGTCAACCTCCGTCACAGATTGCTTGCCGTGCATCAGCTCCTTTGCATAGCCGACCACGCCGCCGTAGGCTTCGCAGATGGCCTGCTCGCCCAGGCAGACCCCCAGGATCGGGATCCCGCTTGTACGGAGCTTCCGCACCAGCTCCTCACAAATGCCGGCATCGGCCGGCCGACCCGGTCCCGGCGACAGAATGATGCGGTCCGGCTTAAGCTCCCGGATCTCCTCTACCGTCTTTTCATCATTTCGTATCACCGTAACGTCCGGATCAATGGCTCCCACCATCTGGTAGAGGTTATAGGAAAAGCTGTCGTAGTTATCAATCAGTAAAGTCATTGGCTGCCTCCAGTGCCGTCACAACGGCCCTTGCCTTATTGATGCACTCCTGATATTCCTTCTCCGGAACCGAATCCGCTACGATCCCGGCGCCGCTTCGGATGAAGACCTTGCCGTTCTTCTTATATGCGATGCGAATGGCGATGCAGGTGTCCAGGTTCCCGGTAAAATCAATGTAGCCGATGGCGCCGCCGTAAATACCTCGTTTGTTGTCCTCCAGATCATTGATCAGCTGGCAGGCCCGGATCTTCGGCGCTCCGGAGAGAGTCCCGGCCGGCAGGATGGAATCCACCGCATCCAGGGCATCCAGATCCTTTCGTATTTGGCCCCGAACCGTGGAGCCGATGTGCATCACGTGAGAGAATTTCAGCACCTCGTGGTATCGTTCCACCTTCACGCTCCCGAACTCCGAAATCTTTCCGATGTCATTGCGTCCAAGGTCCACCAGCATGTTGTGCTCCGCGAGCTCCTTCTCGTCCGCCAGGAGCCCGGCCTCCAGCGCATCGTCCTCCTCCTGCGTCTTGCCCCGGGGCCTTGTGCCGGCTAAGGGGAACGTGTGGAGCTCTCCGTCCTCGAGCTTGACCAGCGTCTCCGGAGAAGCCCCCGCGACCTCTACGTCCGTGCCGGAAAAGTAGAACATGTACGGAGACGGATTCAGTGTCCGCAGCACGCGGTAGCAATTCAAGAGGCTCCCCTCGTAGGCGCCCTCCAGGCGGTTCGAGAGGACAATCTGGAAGATATCTCCTTCCTTGATGTGGTGCTGCGCCGTGCGCACCATCTGACAATACCGCTCCTTATCGAACAGCGGTGTGATCTCCGACTTCAATACGCCGCCCGGCTCCTCCTTCATCTCGCCGTTTCGGATGAGGTCGATCAGCGCCTCCAGCTCCCGCTTCGCCCGTTTGTAGGACGTTTCCGCTTCGCTTAAATCGATGTTGACGATGAGAATGATCTTCTGCCGCAGATTGTCAAAGGCGATCACCTTATCGAACAGCATCAGGTCCACATCGTTGAATTTCTCCGTATCCTCTGCGTCCAGATGGAGCGAGGGCTCCGCGTATTTAAGATAATCGTAGGCAAAATATCCGACCAGCCCGCCGGCAAAGGACGGAAGGTAATCCAGTCTTGGAGCCCGGTACTCGGCCAGAATCTGCCGGATGGATGCTCCGGGATCCCGGGTCTCGAAGGACAAGGCTCCCACCTTCATGTGGCCGTCCCGGCAGGTGATCTCCATTGTCGGATCATAGCCTAGGAAGGTGTAGCGTCCCCATTTTTCCTGGGCTTCTGCCGATTCTAAGAGATAGCAGTGGGAGGATACGTTCTTGAGCTTCTGCAGGATCTGAATGGGTGTATACAGATCCGAGAGGATCTCCGTGCTCACTGGAACCCTTCGGTAGTCCCCTGCCTGTGCGTACGCAAGCACCTCTTCGTAGGATGGTCTGATGTTCATAGGTTTCTCCTTAGATAATAAAAAAGTCCCTGATAAGAATCCTTTGACTTCTCATCAAAGAGATTCTCATCAAGGACGATTGCTTCGCTTCGAATGCGACACTCCCAATCGCGGTGCCACCTTGATTCACAGCTACTGCAGACGCACGCGAATCTGAAATCAGATTAGAAATCTGCGGTGCTCTCTTCTGCAAATAAACTGTGCACTCACCGGATACCAACATATCCCGGGCAACTAACGTATGCCCTCACGTTGTGAAATACTAACTGGCCTCCTGCTGCAGGATCTAACTCCCCGAAATACCTGGCGACATTCCCCTGCATCAAGACGGTCCGCTTTCCTCACACCCTCCGCGGTCCATTTGCAAACAGGTGCTGCTGCTAGGTTCCCATCCTCCCCGGCTCTCTGGAAGCTCCTTTGTCTGCGTTATCTCCGCTTCATCAGTTTAACGTGATATTAAATTGAACTACTTGCAAGTACTATACACCCTACAACGGGGAGGATGCAAGGGGATTTTGCGGCTGTTGGCTGGCCGGTCAGGTGACAGGGTGGCGGATGGATGTCTTGGGGCGGAGACGCCTGGCCGGTGCGGTACGTTTGACATTGCATAAATTTCTACTTACACGGCGCAGGAATATGTGCTATGATGCGTCAGTTAAAATCGAATCAGGGATATTGTCCCAGAAAATTACACTGGTCTTTTATTGGAAACGCACACTCCTTCCGGGTGATAACGAACAACACAGGCAATTCACGGAAGGAGTGTATTATTATGCCCACAAACAAGCTGGAAAACTTTATCTTCACCGTTCTCATGGCCTTCATTATGGTCTACGCCATGATCTGCTACAACATCGCCCTGAACATCGGCGGCATGACCGATCAGGTGTTCCTGATGGCCTTTGGTGAGCTGCGGATCATGTGGCCGGTTGCCATCATTCTGGAGCTCTTTGTCATGGAGCGCCCGGTTATGTTCCTGACCGGCCGCGTGGTCACCAAGGAGATGTCCTTTATCTGGATGCTGCTGATCCGCTGTTCTCTTACAGTCTGCCTGATGTGCCCCGCCATGAGCCTCGTCGCCACCATCCTGTTCAAGGACTGGAGCGCAGCCGGCCTTGTCGGCACCTGGCTTGAGACGGCAGCCATGAACTTCCCGATGGCGATGGCATGGCAGATTTTCTTCGGAGGCCCTCTGGGAAGGCTCTTGTTCCGTCTTCTTCAGCCGCATCTGGGCGGGAAGAAGGAGACAGAGGCAGCGTAATGTCCTTTCCGAAAATGGCGGTGGAGCCACAATATTGAAGCAGAAACCACTGAACAAGGATCCGCTCTATATCGGAAGCATGAATTGCCGGATGGCAATTCATGCTTTTTTTATGATACCAGATTTGCCCTCCTCCAGAATCCTCAAACTTTTTCGTATACGGCAAAACATTAGCCGCAACGATGATTTGCGAATGTGCTCTGGCACTTGCATTGTTATAAAATTCCAACTGCCGCATACTCTGCAGCATTTGAGCGCATCGCGCACACATCCTGTCGATCCAGCAGCATCTCCATATGCGTTTCTGATTCCGCAGCCTTTACAAGTTCCTCTGCCAAAAGTTTCCAGTTGTTCGCCAAAAAAAGGTTCTCTTCCGGCTCGAACGTACGATTATGGGCTGTTTCATAAAAACCCAGGATCAAGGCTCTGTGAAGATATGCTTCTCTTACCGCATCAACTATTTCACTGCCATGATTAATATCCAAATAGAAGTCACAATTCTCCAGCAACTTTTTGGCTCGGATCTCTGAAATTCCGTGATACAAGCTTACATTATCCCACGCTTCCATACTCAGCAGCTTCTTCGACATTTCTGTCAGGGCGCCTATACGAAATGTAAATTCCGGCAATGCCTCCACCAGCTCCTGCAACTTCTCCACAGCGTCCGAATTGGTCAAAATCAAAACATCTTTTTTTCTTTCGTTATTTCTGGTCATCGGATATATGTATCCCAAAGGACGGAACATTTTCATTGTGTTCTCTGTATCCTGCAATCCGCCATTCGCCGCCTGTTTCTGCAGCAGTTGCACAATCTTCTCATACACAGCTGCAGACTGCACTACAATATGCGAGATCCATTTTTTTTCATTTAAAATCACCGTCATGTTACCGGGCAGCTGCTCTCCAATCCCTTCCTGCCAAAAAAGAACATCCCGCCCCTCGCCTGGATTCTTTGTCCTAAGCCTTCGCTCCGCTAAAAAAGACCATCCCAAGGAATTGAATAAGACTCTTCCGCAATCTACTCCAATTTCCTGCAGATAATGCACCATAAATTCCACTTTACCAGGAAAAATATACTCTTTTCGTCTCCCATCCTTGCTCTTCCACAGAGTAATACTGTGATTCTTAAGATTTTCCTGAATACACGGAAAGGCTCTTCTCTCACCACTCGCCTTCGATTCCACATCATACCGATAATATATTCGAATTATACCCTCGCCTTTTTTATCAATTACTGTTCTTGCGAACAGAATGCCCCATTGATCATAGTGCTCTGTCCAGCAGGGTGCTCCGCTTTTGTCCAGCCAGGTAACGCTTTGTATATTTCTATTGCTCTTAGGCACGGAGTATGAAATTTCCGCTCGTTTTGTCTCGTAATCCCACACATTGCCGTCAGCACCGGTGCTGCAAATTTCCCATCCCTCCGGTACAGACAATCTGCTGAAATACACCGGACGTTTCAGCAAATTCTGCTCTATTTTTCCATTTTCTTTTACCGGCAATGCCGCTGATGCTGCATCATGAATTCCGGCATAATAATGGTATGGTGACTCGACTCCTTCCGGTAGAAATCCATCATCCTCAAAGCAAAACGCACGAAAGATAGCTCCGGATGTCAGCAGCGACTGCCGTAGAAGATTTGCTTCCACACTCATCCGATCTAAGAGCAATATCATGAATTACCTCCTGCCGCAATTGAATCTCCATCTCCTGTTTTTATAAGCAGTTCAAATAGCTTCTTCCATTTTCGGGCCGTCTTATCCTCCAAAAACTCTCCAGCAATTTCATAGGACTTCCGGATAAAAGCTGAGTGTTTATTTCCTTCAAAAAGATCTAGAATTGCCTCTGCAATTCTCTGTGCTCCCTCCTCTCGTCCCATTTCCTTCTCCCACGGAACAAGGTACCCATTCTCTCCATCTGCTATAAAGGTTTGATTCCCGTACGGAACATCAAATCCGATCATTGGAAGACCAGAACCAACTGCTTCCATAAGTGATAGTCCAAAGCCTTCACTGGTAGACGCAGAAACATAAGCCGAATACTGCTGATAGATCTGCGTCATATCATGCTGTCCCATAAGGTGTATAAAATCCTGTGCTTGAATATCCGAGATTAACTTTCGCAATTCGCCTTCCAGTCCGCCCTTCCCATAAATATCCAGCGTCAAATCCGGAAGCTCTTCATGTGCCAGCCAAGCAGCCAAAATCAAATAATCCAAATGCTTTTCTCCAGCGAGTCGAGATGCAGTACACAAAGCATGCTTCTTTCTTGGCTTTTCGGGATAGCGCAGCCTGTCAAGATTTCCAACCGGAATATCTACAATCAAAGGAGATATTCCTCGATACTTCTTAAATTGCTGTTGCAAGAGCTTCGATTGTGCCTGCGTTGAAGCCACATAAGCCGAAAATTTACCTGTCTGTGCGAATGCGTATTCGTAGTAATTATTCCACAATATCTCCTGCTCAGTTGTACCCTCCGCATTATAGTGCTCTGCGTGAATCACACAAATTATGGAGCCCTTTTGAGTGTTTCGAAGAATCGGCTGACCTATCTCCGTGGCTCGATCCACAACAATGACATCGTCATCTTTAAATGGCATGCTTCGAATCATTTCACAAAGAAGCTCCTGTTTGGAGTAAAAGATATTTCCATTTTTCATATGAAACACATGTCTGTCGCCATCTATGTATTCATCATATGCAACGCTTCCATCTTCATCGTAGAATTCCCGTAAATATAGTGTCGGCTTCCCGTCCTCTTTATTCGAAAAGAACTCCGAAAAAATTCTTCCGTAAGAATAATAATCCGCACGAATCAAACGACCGCTCAAAAAATAGTCTGCTTTTTGAATGATACTCTTGTCTCCATGCGAATAATAAGCATAGACAACATGCGTTCCATCTTTTCCGCGATACTCACACCGATCGACTGTCGTTCGAGCAGAATAATCTTCTGCCGGATTGTCTGTATTCTCCAATACCGGAAGAAATTCTCTTTCAAACTCACTAATACTCAATCGAGGCTTTGCAATATGGAAATCAGTAAAAAATTGATATAACCATATAACTTCCTCGTCTGGAATTCCAATGTTCTGCGTCATCAACGCAATATTATCAACGCGAAACATATCCGTGTATATAAAGCGGCAGGGAAACCCACTACCGCGCAGCACCTTTCCACGGTATGCCTGTGCATATTCCACTCCACTCGAAGCCCAGCCAATCCCACGGTTGAAGTTGTATATCATACTTGCCCCTTTTCAGTCTACATTCTGCAATAAAACCCACCACCTGGAATACTCACCATTCTGCTTACCTGTCATTTACTACGGCAGCATAACCTGTATCTGGCCGTTTTGGTGAAAAATTAATTCGCCCAAGCATATATTCCGTATCATATCACTGCGTATTCTCTTCCACATGCGGCAATAAGCCTGGAATGCTTCCTCATGATAAGCATATGAAATGTTCCGCTGTGTGTATGCCCTACCGAGAATACCAGAACGCAGCTGCTGAAGATAATCCACTTCCTCTACCCAAGCATCATCCATGGCCCGAAGCATCATGATTCGGAGATACTTTCCAGAAAGATTTTCTGGCATACTTTGAATTTTATCAATAATACAAGTCCTGGTTATCTCCATAAGGTATGCATGAATTTCATTTCGTGACATGCCTTCTTTCAAAATGTCCGGCAAATCATAACGCAAATGATCCATTACATAGCGAGCTATCTGCATGTTCCCTGGAAGTCCATCTTTTTTTTCACAGTCCTCCAAATATTCATCGATAACCTTATCCCCAATTCGAAGCAACTTGTCTATAGAAATATCTTTTCCATCCAAAAGTTCTTGACGCACCGCATATATCTGATCTCTTTGCCGGCGAATACTTTCTCCGAATTCCATCGTAGAACGCCGCGCTCCCTCTCCCATTTCTTCGCTGAGTTTCTGTGCACGGTTCACTGCATGCTGCAGCTTTTGAGAATGTATTTCTCTGTTCCCTGTTCGGTATTTTTTCAACCAGTCCGCACCGCATTTGTCTACCACATCATCCTCTAGTGACACGTAAAATCTGGAGTACCCCGGATCCCCTTGTCTCCCGGCACGCCCCCTTGCCTGCAGCTCCTGTCTGCGGTTTTCCATCCTTCCTATTCCTATAACAGCCAATCCTCCAAGTTCTTCTACTCCTTCTCCCAAACGTATATCAGTTCCGCGGCCCGCTACAGATGTAGCCACTGTAACCGCATCTTTACCCCCTGCCTCCTTAATAATCTCTGCTTCCTTCGCCGTGTTATAGGCATTCAACAGATTGTGTGGAATGCCAGCTTGCAACAGAATCTCCGAAATCGTATTGCTCATAGAAATGGAACTGGCAATAATCAAAACCGGCTGACCTGTTTCATGAATGTGAATAATCTCCTCCATAGCTGCCGCAACTGACATGTTTATATTTGGATAAAACCGATCTGGATAATCCCGCCTGCGCACCTTTTTATTGGTCGGAATAACAACAACCTCAAGCTGGTAAATTCCCAGAAACTCCTCCTCTGCTCCCTTCGCAGTTCCACTCATCCCTGCTTTTTTTTCAAACATATTAAAAAAATTCTGATATGTTACCGAGGCCATAGAACGGCTTTCCTGCGTAATTGTCACATGCTCCTTCGCCTCGAGTGCTTGATGCTGTCCGGCACGAAGCTTTGTAGCATTCAACAGTCGTCCTGTTTTTTCATCCAGTAAAACCACCTGACCGTATTCCACAACATACTGACGATCCCGTTCAAAGGCAACATGTGCACGAAGCGACAGGCAAATATGTCGTACAAATTCAAAGTTATTTTCGTCATATAAGTCATTCAAATAAAAAAAACGCTCTGCCCGTCGTATTCCCTGCTCCGTCAACCACACGTCCTTTTCTTCCGTGACATAATCCTCCCCTTCCTGCAGAAGCGTTATAAAATAATCAATCATTGTGTAAAGATTGGACTGTACCCGCGGTACTCCAGAAATAACCAGCGGAGTCTGTGCCGAATCAAGTAGAACTGAATCAACCTCATCGATTATGACATAGTAAAAGTCCCTGAAATATTGTCCATCTTTTGAAACTGCCAGATTTTCAAGGAGATAATCAAAGCCAAGTGCCGCATTGGTTGTGTAAACAATATCAGCGCTATAGATGCGTCTTTTATCCTCCGGTGAAAACTGCACCAAAGGATCCTCACTAACACCAACTTCCAGTGAAACACCAAGAAACCGAAACAGCTTTCCAAGCTGTGATCCATCGCGAACTGCGAGGTAACTATTCGTTGTAACCAACATGCACCCCCGACCTGTCAGTGCATTTAAATACAACGGCATAGATGCCACAAGAGTCTTTCCTTCTCCTGTCTTCATCTCCGCAATTTTACCTTCATGTAAGACAATTGCTCCCATCACTTGTGTATCATAAGGATACATTCCCAAGACTCGTTTGGCCGCCTCACGAACAACTGCGTAGGCTTCCGGAAGAAGATCATCCAGATTCTCCCCCATTTGCATCCGCTCTTTAAATTCAATTGTCTTTGATTGAAGCTGGGAATCCGAAAGTTTTTCCGTTTCAGCAGCTCTTCGATTTATTTTTTTTAAAGTTGACTCTACGTGACGCAGTCTACTCCGATTCTGACTTGTGCTCATGGCAATTCAATCTCATATAATTCATTCTGATCACGTAAAAAAAGCACGTCGCACCGTTCTTGATATTCCAAAAATCTAGCCGCTTCTTGTCCACATACACCATAAGCGAGAAGCCGTTTTTGGCTGAAACAGCGCAATTTGCTATTATCCCTTACCCAATCCATAGATGTCGGCTGCAAAAGCTCCGCAGCTGTAACATAATCCGTTGGCGCAACAGTAAGATTCGATATTCCCCATACACGGTTAATTTCCGGATAACAAAACATGCTTCCGGATAAATCCGGAAGCAGAATATTAAGCGTATCACTGCAGATATCTGTATTCCAAAGTGCCCCTGGCCCCATCATTTTCGCAGACCGTGATCGAATTTCTATATGGTGAAACCAAAACCTAATACTGCCAGCTTGAACCAACTGCAATGTCCAACTGTGAGTTCCCTGCGGACATTGAAAACTGCCTCCTCTTTCCCCTGTTGTACCAAAGCCAAGGAGATTTCCTCTTCTGTCATAATAATTCATCCGAAGCAGCAAACCATTTTGAGGTTCACATTTAAAGAACGGATGAAGCTCGTAAGTTACTCCTGGCTCCAGGAGTGGCAGCTGCGGTTCCAGTCGTCTTTCCTGGTAATTCACCTGCGAATACCAAGTACGCAATGCAATTCCAGAATTCATACGATTGTTCTCACATTCTACAAGTCGATTTTCATAAAAACATAGCGTACTTCCATAAAGAAATGTATCTGCAGCATTATGATCCCAGAACGTCAGATAAATTTTGTCTTCCATAATCTTCCCGCAGAATTTTTCGATATTGCGATTTAAACCACTGCACAACTCCCTGCGAATTGTCATTGTGCCTTCCAGGAAATCCTTTGCCGTAGATGCAAGTTTTTTTCCTCTGCAAATGTTCCAAAATTCGTTCATATGCGCCAGGATCATAATCATCCTGTTGCATATAGGCGATAGCAAACTTTGTATCCGAGAAATCCGCTTTATCAAATCGCAGCCACATTCTCTGATCCAAATTTCTTACACCAATATCATCCGTGCGCCCTTCCATTTTCAATAAGACATCCATAGCCGTATTGAAAACCCCCGGTCGAATCGTTCTTTGAACTGCTGCAATTGTTCCACCATTCATCAGTGGTTTCCCCGCAAGTATTGCATGCGGCAACAAGCTTGCGCCATAATACATTGCGCCATAGGTTCCCATGGAAAGTCCGGATAAAATCAGCTGTTTATTGGTAAAGCCAAGTTTAGACAACGCCTCACGTATCGTTCTTTCCAAATTTTCCTCATATTCTCTTGATCCAACATAGAAAGCACCGCCTTCAAGCCGAGGATCAGACAAGAGAAGGAACGGCACGCCCAATTCACGCATCATACCATATCCTTCAAATCCTTCCTGATTGCGGTATCCTGAAAAATACACGCACAACGGCGGATCGCAGTCTCCTGGATCCAGATAGGAAAAAAATTCATCCCCCATTGAATCCGAATGTCTGACTCCTCCGGGGATAAACTCTCCTATTCCATCTCTGGACTCTCTAAAATGCAAATTCCCTACCGTCAGACAACCAGTTCCTCCAGCCCATATTTCAAGTGAGAGATATCCATTTTGTTCTCGATCAAATTCATACGGGGCCTGCATCGGCAACGAAATCCTCTCCACTGCCGCATTGCCAGCTACTTGTCCGCCTTTCCAACGCATAATTCGTAGTTCTGCCTGCACGTTTTCTGTACATTGGCATTCTAAATAGATTTGCAGGCGACGCCTCGTTTGGTTTACAGCTTGATTAATTCGCCAGGAAAGAATCGGTGACAACTCCGTCCCAAATCGTGCCTCAATTGAAAGACTTTCGTTGCCATGATACTTAACCGTTCCACTGATCTGTCTGTGCAAATCAATTAGCCCGATTCCCAGCCTATTTCCTCCACGCCCCGTCCAAAAACGTACAGAAAGTTGGAAAAGCCATTCTTCCAACTTTTCCTCCAATAAAATCTGTATATATTTGCTTTCTTTTAGTTTCTTATAACTTTCCTCTGTCCATATCCTCTGCAAAGAGAGATCCACTTCTTCAAGCACATACAAACGATAAGCTGCTGCTTTGTGTATAAGAAGCTGTATCTCGTTCAGAGAAAGTGCTCCAACCACCAAGATTACTTCCGACTGTAGAACATCCTCCTCTGTCACTCTCTCTTTTCTATGTACTATCTCTACGTCATCAGGAAAGGCTCCATCATAAAAAGACTGTCTGTCCCCGATTACAAGAAGTCTTACCGGTTTCTCCACATCATTTCCTTCTGTCGCACTTCGCCTACACCAACTGCTCGTCCTCTTCCAGCGGATAATCAAAAGACTCCTCTGCCGGTCTGGCTGTATCCATTTTCCATACAGAAACCAATGAACCACTGGTATATTTTTCAATCTCCTTCACACAATATACCAATGCTTCGTTCCAATGCACAAGCTCTGATAAATAATACTCTAATGCACCTGTGACGTAATGAATATTCTGTATAATATAACCATTCTTTTTGTGCTGAACATATCGCGTAAAACGGTAATTCACCTGTGGAATTCCTGCGCTGATCCCTGCAATCTGCAAATACAAATCCGGCTGGTCCCTTACATCAAGAATCAGCCGGACATCATCCAGTCGTCGAATGACATCTTGCTCTGTCCGTACAGTAATCAGAATTACACGTGCAGCTATCGCTTTTTCTTCCGTTCCCTGTAGTTCTGCTTCTATATTCCCTTGTTTTGTGTTAACACAAACAACCGAACAACCCTCCTGGCAAAAGCCAAAATTATCTATAGCACACAGCATCAGCGTTCTTTTGACCGCATCAGTCAGCCATTGATATTCTCTCTCATCTCTTGCAGCCAGATACAAAAAAACAGCAGGATTTCCCTTCATATAGGAGACAACCTGTTTCAATGCCTCCAGAAGATACTCTTCCTCCAAGTCTGTCACCGGCATATAAATTTTTAATTCACGAATCCGCTGACTTCTCCCCAATGAAAGCCTGGTATCAAACGGAGAAATATCGCGAACATAGAATTGTTCAGTTGCCTGTTCTCTTATTTTTTTTGCAGCATGTTCCGTATCCGTCACCGCAAAGGATGCATCGGAAAGGTCATGGCGAAGATCCTCTCTTTTTTCAAGGTCATACCGTTCCTCAAAATAAGACAAGCCTATCGTTTGTCCTTTTCTGGCATGCAGCACCATTTGATTATGTAGCTGATTAGCTGCAACAACAACTGTTGCATCCGGGTTCATTTGTGAAAAACGACAGCGCACAACTTCTTCCACCAAAGCAGCTAGTGAAGAATACGTGTGATGAAAAAACCGTGTATCCGCTTTAGGTGCAATAACAATATCTCCGGCTATCACATTCTCCGTAAACTGCAATACACCATCTGCATCATAATATTCTCTTTTACACGGTTTCCCATTCTCATAAAACAAGGAACTGGAGCAAAACCCTCTGTCATCAATACTGTCTCTACGATGCAGCCTTTCCTCTGCATCGTAATAATCCAATCGCAAAAGGCGGCCTTCCTCCCCGAACTCCACCTGCACATACCGTTTCTCATTAAGAAACCCAACAACAGCAAACGGAGTATTGCGCCAGACAATATTCCTTGGCCACGGCAACTCCAAGTACGACAACATGCCAAGCTCTTTTTTGTGAATTCCCTGAATCGCATCAAAGGCAGACCAAAACGGAATAGGGTATAAATTTTGTCTATGGAGAAAAAGTCGCACCCCAGGCGCATACGAAAGTATCATCAGCTCCAGTTGTTCCCCCGCAGCATGGAACATTCGAATCTGATTGATGGTATCATCAAAAGCATATGGACTTCCGCCCCTATACCAAGGACTATCTTCTGCATTCCATTTCTCACTTTTCGAATACCACGAAGATACAAAATAGAACATGCTATTTCCTACATCTATAATTCCGGTGAAAAATTGCGGTACCTGTTCATCACTCCAACAACATGAACTTCTTCCAGAATTCCCATTAGAAGTCCCGTCAAAATCATCACTGACATCGGCATCATAAAGACAGAGAGCTTCCAGCCGAAATACACCTGTGGTAAAAGGGGCAGTACAATAATCCCCCCTGTAACCAGTGTGCTCACGCAGGAGGCAAAGCACACACTATTTTCAAGTGCCTTCGCTGTAGCTTTCCCCGGGTGGATTCCCGGAATATAATCACCACTTTTTTGCAAAGCCTCTGCCACTGCCCTCGGATCGATGTATATCCTAGCAAGGAGAAATGTCAATACTGCTAGAAGGATTAAGAAAAATATGATTCCTCCAGTACTCTGTAAATTCAAATTTCTCTCAATTGCTACAATCCACCGTTTCTCTCCCCAAAAATAAGAAAACATCTCACACAAATAATATGGAATTGCAAATAACGTCATGACGTACATCACCGGCATCGTTCCGACAGGATTCAGCTTAATAGCCATGTTGCTTTCTCCGGCGAAGGAATTATGAATCATAACCCGACAGATTGGAATATGTATTTCTGTCCTTTCCATGACGATTGTCATAAATGCTACCAGGATGATGGCTAATACAGCAATAGAAATCCATCTTGCAGAATCCTCTCCTGTAAGATATAACTCCTCTGCCGCAGTAATACCATTTTTCCAGAAGTTTTCCAATACATTAACCAAAATTAGGACTTGAGAGCCACCTAACCCCCAACGCGCACATCGCTCAGACAGCCAGACAAGAACAAACGAACCTCCAATTAAAACCACCACTGTCATAAAGTGCAATAGATGTGTAGAGAGTAAACTGTCTTCCACATATGTAAGTTTCCCAGCATGAAGTATTGACTGCAGCAATGCAGCCAATACTGTCAGCAAGCGAATCTCACGCATCATCCACTTTGAAGAGCTTTTGTTTTCCTTGGAAACAGCATGACCAAGGCTAACTATAATCATAGCTGTCATATATGGCATGAATCCAACTGATAGAATCGAATTTTGTGCCATATCACTGCCAAGTGATGACTGAATAAAATGCTGCAGTCCTGTTTCTCCCAACACCTTTTTATCGGTCAGAACCCATGGAATAGGAATTCTTTTTCCAAGCAGATAAATTGCTATGATCAAGAGAGAAAAAGCCAACTTACCCGCAACAGGATGATCATGGTCCGCTTTTTCGGAGTTCTTTTGCATCTTACAACATTACTTCTTTCTGGTATTACGCTTATCCCTCCTGCGCCGGAATGCAGCCATTAAGCCAAGGAGGCCTCCACTTGTTCCAGCTGTAACCGCATCTACAAGGACCCTGCCTTCATCGCCGGTCTTAACTCGTCTGGCGCCAAGAACTTGTCCTTCTGTTTCTCCCGGATCATTATTTCCAGAACCCTGATCACGGCTTCTCGATGCGCCCAAAACGCTCGAGCTCTCAGACTCCGAATAGGATGTGCTCACCGATTCAGAAGTGCTTACCGAGGCAGAATTACTAAGCGATACACTCTGACTTGTACTGGTACTAATACTCGTCGATTGACTTACACTTACCGACGTACTGCCGGACTGACTCACGCTGGTCGACCTACTCTCGCTCTGGCTAATGCTGGTCGATTCACTTTCACTCTGGCTTATGCTGGTCGATTCGCTTTCACTCTGGCTTATGCTCGTCGA
>CAVBQH010000006.1:0-22879 GCA_963597485.1 Acutalibacteraceae bacterium | reverse complement strand
CAGATGAAGTGCGTCAACCTTCACCACGTCCCTTGCATAGGGTGCTACATCAATCCAGTTGTCCGAATATAAAAGTCCCGTTTTCGCATCCGGCTTTTCCCGGCGAATGTGTGCCAATGTGTAATGATTGAAGGAAGAATAAATCACGCGCTCCTCCATTCCCATTTTCGCCGTCAGATCCAGCACCTTCTCCTCAATTCCCTTATACCAGAATATGCCGGTCTTAAACTCCACATTCACCGTAAGCCCAGTTGGCTTTAACAGTTCATAAACCTCTGAAAGCGTTGGAATCTGCGCCCCTTTGTATTCCGGATGCGTCTTATTAAAATTCAGCTTCCGCAGCTGCGCAAGGCTGTAGTCCTTCAGATCCCCCGTCCCGTCACTGACTCGCTCCAGCTCCTCATCATGTGCAACCACAACCTCACCGTCTAAGGTCAGCTGAACATCCAGCTCAACGCCATCCGCCTTCATTACCGCTGCCTTCTCAAATGCAGCCAGCGTATTCTCCGGCGCATACGCGGATGCTCCGCGGTGTGCCCATACCAGTGTCTTTTTCTGTTCCATTGTTTTCTACCTCTGATTTTACGGCAACTATTCACGCTGTCTTCTGCTTCGTGCTGATAATAAAAAGCACTAACCCAATCAGGAAAAACACGGCAATGATGCCGACGCCGCAGTTCACGCTTCCGGTAGCCTGAGAAACCAGTCCCATCATGGTCGTGCCGATCACCGAGGCACCCTTTCCGCAGATGTCATAAAAGCCAAAAAACTCTCCCGAGCGCTCTGCCGGAATGATCTTGGCAAAATACGACCTCGACAGCGCCTGAATGCCGCCCTGGAACATTCCAACGAAAATCGCCAGCACCCAGAACTGCCAGCTTGCACTCATAAAGAATGCAAAGACAGCAATGCCTGTATATGCCGCAATGGCAATAATAATCAGCTTCTCCGACATTCCCTTCTGGGAAAGCTTTCCGAACAAAATCGCAAACGGGAAGGCGACAAACTGCGTCACCAGAAGCGCCAGCAGCATATCCGTAGAGCCAAGGCCAAGGGCTGAGCCATAGGCTGTAGACATATCGATAATGGTATACACACCGTCAATATAAAACAGAAATGCCAGCAGGAAGAACAGTATCTTCTTATCCTTCACAATGTCCTTCAGGCTTGTTCCCAGCTGTGAAAGGATACCGCTCTTCTCTTCTCCGCCGGTGAGGTAGTTGGTCTGACGGTAGCTTTTTAAAATCGGCAGCGATACCCCCATCCACCAGGCAGCCGTAATCACCAGCGACAGCGAAAGAGCAACCATCTGCGACATCCCGATCTTATCACTGCACAAAACCAGCACCAGGCATGCGATGAATGGAACGCAGCTCCCGATATACCCCCAGGCGTAGCCCTGCGATGAAACATTGTCCATTCTCTCCGGTGTTGTTATATCAGAAAGTGTAGAGTCATAGATCACAAGGCTTAGCGAATACACGGATTTTACAATGCAGAACATAATCAGGAAAAACAGCCATTCCTTCACAAAGCCCAGTGCAGCACAGCCGATGGCTCCCAGAATAATGGTAAGAGCGAAGTAGGTTTTCTTTTTGCGTCCCTTATCTGCTGCCGCACCGACAATCGGTCCCAGAATGGCCACCAGCAGCGTGGAAATCGAAATGGCGTATCCCCAGTAGGCCAGATAGTCTACCTCTGAAAGCCCTGCCTGCTTGCCCAGCTGGTTAAAATAGATCGGAATAATCGTGGATACCATCATCGTAAATGCCGAATTGGCAACATCGTACAGAATCCACTTCTTCTCCAGTGATGTGAGTTTGTCCTTCATTTTTGCTTTTCCCCTTTGATCATATTGTATTGATGTTGGGGTCAAAAGGTCTCTTGCCCCTTGATCCCCGGATTGCCACAGTAGTTGTAGCGCATGCAGATCAACCACCGATGCACTTCCGGTTAAATCCGCGTTAAATCGATATGCCGGCTGCGCAGCACCCCCGCACTGCACAGTCCGCCCTTTAATCCTGCGGCGTTTAGGATAACGCCATACGGTCGGAAATCTCTCCGCCTGCCTCCTCGAATTTGCGAAGAAGATCCGGAACCTTCAGGTTTTTCTTCTCCTCGCCGGATACATCATAGATAATATTCCCGTGAGACATCATAATCAGCCGGTTGCCGTGGGCGATGGCATCGTTCATATTGTGCGTGACCATCAGTGTAGTCAGTTTGTTCTCTCCGACAATCCGATCCGTCGCTTCGAGAACCTTGGCTGCCGTCTTCGGATCCAGCGCTGCCGTGTGCTCATCCAAAAGGAGAACCTTCGGCTTTTTCATTGTCGCCATCAGAAGTGTAAGTGCCTGGCGCTGTCCGCCGGACAAAAGACCAACCTTCGAGGTCATGCGATCCTCCAGGCCAAGATCCAGCTTCTTCAAAAGCTCACGGTACTCTTCCTCCTCCTTGTGACTTACACCCCAGCGAAGCGTACGCTTTTGCCCTCTTCTGGCTGCCAGCGCCATGTTTTCCACAATCTGCATATCTCCGGCTGTTCCGGTCATCGGATCCTGGAATACACGTCCCAAGTAAACCGCTCTCTTAAATTCCGGCAGTGCTGATACATCCTCGCCATCAATCAGGATCCGTCCGCTGTCCACCGGCCAGACACCGGCAATCGCATTCATCACCGTGGATTTGCCGGCGCCGTTTCCGCCGATCACCGTGCAGAAATCGCCATCCTTCAAAGTGAGGCTCACATCAATCAGTGCGCGCTTTTCATTGATCGTCCCTTTGTTAAAGGTTTTGGATATATTCCGTATCTCCAGCATGATCAGTTCTCCTTTCCCTTTCCGTCTGCTGCATCGCTTTTACTGTTGCGCTTTGCCAGCGCACGGAAGGAGCTCTTGCGCATTTCCTTCAGATAGGGAACTGCAAGGAAGATGGCAACGACAATGGCCGTCAGAAGCTTCATATCGTCCGCAGGGAACTTCAGCCAGAGCACGAAAATATAAACAAAATAATAAATCACCGCACCAATCACCACAAAGGTCAGACGCACGACAAAGCCAAGGCGCTTGCCCATGATCGCCTCTGCCAGAACCTCTCCGATGATCACGGCCGCAAGTCCGATGACAATGGAACCCTGTCCCATTTTAACATCGGCAAAGCCCTGATACTCGGACAGGATACCGCCTGAAAGAGCGACCAATCCGTTTGCAACAGCAAGGGCGACCACCTTCATCTTGCCGGTGTTGATGCCCTGCGCACGGCTCATGTTCGGATTGATGCCGGTAGATCGGATGGCACTTCCCATCTCCGTCCCGAGGAACCAGTAGAAAATACCGATAATGATGACATCCACAACCAGCGTAAGAGCTATGGTCTGCCCCAGATACCGAATGTTCGATGTGAAGTGCAGCGTAACCGCGCCGGCAGGAACCGCCTGGTTCGCCTTTCCCATGATGTTCAGATTGATCGAATACAAAGAAATCTGCGTCAGAATTCCGGCCAGAATATCCGGGATTCCAAGACACGTATGAAGGATACCCGTGATCAGTCCTGCTGCAACACCGGCCAGAAATGCAATCGGCAGCGCAGCCTCCGGGCTCCAGCCGCCCAATATCAGCATGACCGTAACGGCACCGCCGGTCGCAAAGGATCCGTCCACCGTCATGTCTGCAAAATTTAAAACGCGGAAGGTCAGATACACTCCCAATGCCATAATGCCCCAGATCAGTCCCTGGGCCAGACCTCCCGGCGCTGCATTCCACAGGGCCGTCGGATTCAGTGATGCAAAATAAGCTGCCATTTACGTTCCCTCTCTTACGGTTCTGTATCAGCCAATGCCTGTTTCTATGCATCTGCAAAGTAGCCCGCAACGCCTACGTTTTTGACACGCACCTTCAGGAAAAAGTTCAGCGTTATCAGGCCAGTTGTTTTGCAAACAATGCACCAGGCAGAATCAGCCGGTACAACTTCTATATGTATTGAGTCAAAAACAGGCGGTGCAGGCACTTCTTCAGCACCTGCGCCGCCTGTTACCTCATTATAGCGCAAACTCCTATGGATTTCATTCCATTAAACCGGCAAAGTGCTGATTTACTCTGCTGCAGGAATAACCGTGTAATCCTCCGGCATCGTCATGCCAATGGCCTTTGCGTAGTCCTCGTTGTACTCCTTTGTGGTGGTAGGAGCGTACTCAATTTCCATCGTGGAAATGTCTTCGCCATCCGACAGAATGCGGATTGCCTGCTGACCGGCTGTATATCCGATGTCATAGTAGCTGATGGAAAGTGTTGCGAGGCCGCCGGCCTTTGTCATATTCTCCTCACCGCAGATAACCGGAATGCCGGCAGGCTCTGTTACGTTGGAGACGATGGTCATGTTGGAGGCAGCCGTATTGTCGGTAGGGATATAAACCGCATCGCAGTCAGCGACTGCACTGGTTACTACCGACTGCAGATCATTGGAATCTGCAAATGTGTATTCCTGATATGCTACGCCGTCCTCATCCAGGTACTTCTCAATCTGGGTTGCCTGGAATTTGGAATTAGCCTCTGCAGAGCAGTACAAAATAGCAACCTTCTTCACATCCGGCACCAGCTCAAGGATCATATCCTCCTGCTGATCCAAGGGTGCAAGGTCCGACGTTCCGGATACGTTCATTCCGGTCACACCGGTGAAATCTGTCATGTTCAGAGCCGTGCCGTAGTCCGTAATAGAGGTGCCAAGGATCGGGATATCTGTCGTTGCAGACACTGCAGCCTGGAGCGCCGGTGTCGCATTTGCAAGAATCAGGTCATAGCTGTTATTTACGAAGCCGGTAATGATCGTGGAGCAGGTAGCCGAATCGCCCTGTGCGTTCTGATAATCGATGGTAACATTGTCGCCATACTTCTCCGTCAGCGCATCCTCAAAGCCCTGTGTCGCTGCATCCAGCGCATTGTGCTGAACCAGCTGGCAGATGCCGACCGTAAACTTCTCATCCGAAGTCTCTGCAGCAGCCTCTGTGGTTGCCTCTTCTGCAGCCTCTGTAACAGCCTCCGTCGCAGCCGTCTCTGCTGTATCTGCAGAGGCAGCATAATCCGACGAGCTTCCGCAGCCGGCCATCGCCAGCACCACGCCGGCCAGAATCAGTGCCAATGTCTTTTTTTTCATAATAATCTCCTTTTCTCCCGGGATGCCTGCGAAAAAGATTCGCACCTCCCTGCGTGATTTATTACATTAAAGCGCAAACGCGTTGGTGTGTCAAATTTATTTAAAAAATCCCTCCCGGAATGCTCATCACATTCCGGGAGGGAATCTCTTGTTTCTCAGTGATTCACTTGTTCAACGTTCAACACGTGATCTTAGATGAACGGCTTGGAGAAGGGATTCTCGTCCTCGTACAGAACGCCCTCCGGCTTGTTGTAGCCGATCTCGGAAGGATCTACGCCGATGTACTTCAGTGCATCATACAGGTTCTTCGCATAGTGGCCGAACATAACTGCGCCGTGGTGAGGATAGTTCTTGCCAACCAGGCAGTAGCGATAGAAACGGCCCATCTCCTTGATGGCGAATACGCCGATACCGCCGAAGGAGCGTGTAGCAACCGGAAGAACCTCACCCTCTGCTGCATATGCGCGGAGCTTGTTGTCAGCCGTAGACTGCAGACGGTAGAAGGTGATCTTGCTCGGAGCGATGTCGCCCTCGATGGTTCCGTCGCACCAATCCTGCGGGTGAGTTCTTGCCATGATTCTCTGGAAGGAAAGGTGAGGATTGGTAAGCTTCGTGGAGCAGGTATTGCCGCAGTGGAAGCCCATGAAGGTATCCGTGAACTTGTAATCGAACTTGCCCTTGATGGACTCGTCGTACATGTCGTGCGGTACGGTGTTGTTGATATCCAGCAGAGTAACCTCGTCGCCGGAAATGCACAGTCCGATGTACTCGGAAAGAGTTCCGTAGATATCTACCTCGCAGGATACCGGGATACCCTTGCGCATCAGTCGGCTGTTCACGTAGCAGGGAACGAACTTGAACATATCCTGGAATGCAGGCCAGCACTTGGTGGTCAGTGCAACGTACTTGCGATATCCCTTGTGCTCCTCGGCCCAGTCAAGCAGAGTCAGCTCATACTGTGCCAGCTTCTGCAGCATTGCAGGCTCCTTGCCAGCCTCATAGCCCATCTCCTGCGCCATATCTGCAGCAGTAGCAGCGATTCTCTCATCGCCCTCATGCTTCTGATAGGACTCGAACAGATCCAGCTCAGACTCTTCCTCGATCTCAACGTCCAGGTTGTAGAGCTGCTTGATCGGTGCATTACATGCCAGGAAGTTGGACGGACGAGGTCCGAAGGTAATGATCTTCAGGTTTGCAAGGCCGTATGCAACTCTTGCTACCGGAAGGAAGTCATGGATCATGTCTGCGCACTCATCGGCATCGCCGACCGGATAATCCGGGATATAGCACTTCACATTGCGCAGAGCCAGGTTGTAGGAAGCATTCAGAACACCGCAGTATGCATCGCCGCGGCCGTCGATCAGATCGTTCTGTGTCTCCTCTGCTGCAGCGCAGAGCATCTTCGGTCCCTCGAAGTGCTTCGCAAGCAGAGTCTCCGAGATCTCCGGTCCGAAGTTTCCAAGGTAAACGCACAGTGCGTTGCAGCCGTTCTTCTTGACGTCCTCCAGAGCGTTCACCATGTCGATCTCGCTCTCGATGATCGTGATAGGACACTCATAAATGTCTGCAGCATTGTACTTTTTCGCATAGGCTGCAACCAGCGCTTTTCTGCGATTCTCTGCCAGAGAAGCCGGGAAGCAGTCACGGGAAACAGCTACAATACCAAGCTTGATTACCGGAATATTGTTCATACCATCCTCCATTTTGTGACTCAATTTGTGAATTATTTCACGTACTGATAGCTTAATTATAGTGCTTGTCCGGAAATTAGTCACTAATAAAAGCTGTGCAACGTGTGCTTATTTTTATTCAAAAAATGCGCTGTCTGCCTGTTTCTATCCGCGCAGCGCTCTGCGATGACATCGCCGGGGACCGCAGCTTAAAGGAGCATTTTCCAAGAGTCATCACTCCGGATAGGTCATATGCTCCCTGGTAATTCCATACAGCGTCTGATCCAGATAGCGTGCTGCGAGCCACTTTGCCATTCCCAGGTTCTGATCCAGATAGTTCCCGCAGTCTTTAGCCGCCGCTCCCGGAACATCGCCCTCATAGTCGCGGATGAATTCGAACATCCTGGTGATGACCGGTACCACATCCTCCGCGTTAAGATCCCCTTCAAAGAGGACATAGCAGCCGGTTCTGCACCCCATCGGTCCAAAATATACAACACGGTCCTTCCAGCCCTCTTCATTGCGCAGGAAGGTCGCTCCCAGGTGCTCAATGGTATGAAGCTCAGCCGTATTCATAACCGGTTCCCGGTTGGGCGCAGTCATACGAAGGTCAAAGGTGGTGATGGTGACATCGCCGAAATGATCCTTGCGGGAGACATAGACTCCGGGCTCCAGCTTCAGATGGTTAACAGTAAAGCTCGCTATTTTCTGCATGCGTTTTCTCCTTGTCTGATAACGTGATATCCGGATTGCTATACTCTCTCGCAATCCTCAAAACACAACATCCGTTTGACTGCCTGCGGCCCGTTCAGCGCAAAGCGCCCGGCAAAGCCAAAAATACCGCTGCAGCCGCATCATTTGATAAACAGATCCAGATTCACCCTGTGGTGGTCGAACAGGTTATAATAGGCCGTCTTCCGGTACTGGGCAAGAAGCGGCTCATCCCACGCGCCACTGATATCATGTGCATTTCCATCCGCATCATAATACCCCAGAATATTAATAGCCGGATAGCTTTTTCTCACCTCAGAGACAAAGCGGTCATAGGCACTGCCCTCTATGCCGGCATTTTCCAGAAGGAAGCTGCGAAGATAGCCGGGCGAAATAACCGCTGCCGCCTCCGGCTCCTTGGGGAGATCAAAATTCGCCCAGAGAATGTATGGCACCGTGTACTTCTTCTCCCGTTCCTCCACGGAGGCACCCTCCTCGTACATCTCCGGCTCCAGCGTCTTCAGAACCTCCTCCTTCAGACTGGGCTGATGATCCCCGAACATCAGCAGTATCACCTTGCGGTCCGTCTGAGAAAAATACTCTGTCAGCGCCTCAAACGCTTTGTCACTCTCATAAGCCAGGGAAAGATACTCCCGGAGCTGGGCATACTGCAAATTTTCGTCCTTCGGCTGCACCGTCACGTCGACTGCGGGTACATCTGTATTGTAGCTTCCGTGATTCTGCATCGTGACATTGAAGAGGAATACCGGTCCGTCCTCCGCCTTTTCTTCATAGAGCTTTTCCAGCTGTTTATAGTCCGATGCATCGCTGATATAGGTGCGGATCCGTTCGGTATAGGTCAGCCCGTCCTCCGTCGAAATAAAATCGTCAAAGCCAAGATACGGATACACTTTATACCGCTTGTAGCCCGATTCCAGATACGGATGGAAGGCGGTCGCCGAATAGCCGCGATTCTTCAAAAGCCACGCGAGGGATTCCTGCCGGCTGTTAATATACTGCGTATAAGGCACTGCCTCTGCGTTTAGAAATGCAACCGCGTTTCCGGTCAGAAATTCATACTCCGTATCCGCTGTCGTCCCTCCAAAAACGGATGAAAGCATCCATCCCTTTTTCACATTGGAGCCCTCGAGCGAATGGATGAAGGGAAGTCCGTCGCGGCTTGTTTCAAAGCCATACGTTGTCGGCAAATCAGAGAACGCCTCGTTCATCACCACGATCACATCCACTGCTTCTGTGTCGGCATCTTTTCCCTGCGTCCCCTCCGCTTCTTCGGTTTCATATGATGCCAGAAGCTCTTCCGTCTCTTCGGCCGAATACCCCTGCGGTACCGGCTTTTCCAGGTGGCGTTTGGCAAAGGAAATATAGCTGAGCGCGTAGCCATGGTGCTTGGTCCCAATGTTGGTATTCCACAGGTTCACAGCAGGAAGGTTGGCGCAAACAAGCAATGCCGATACCGCACAGGCCGCAAGTGAGAGCACACGGCCGCTGGTCCGGCGGGCAGGCAGTGTGTCCTTTCTCTCCGTCAAAAATCCCAGCAGTATCATTGCAAAAGACAGATAGACAAAGAGGACCTCCGGCGTAATCTCCAGCTGGTATTGGGCGATGACATTTTTGGCTGTGCCTGCCATCGACAGATCCGAGAGCTCAAAGGCCTGGGCACGGAATTCAAAATAATAATGATTGACAAGAGCAATGACCAGCCACCAGGCCGTTCCCGGAAGATAACCGCTGCGCCGGCCCGGCCGCCGGATATTCAAATCCCCGACCGTTTTTCCGGCAAGGCCTTTTCTGAAAGGCAACGCCCTGCAGATACCCGAAAACGCATACAGAAGAAAATACACCGATGCGTACACCAGAAGATTCCAGACGATGGACCACGGCTGATCCAACAAAAACCGGTCGGCATACAAAAGCTCCGTAATTCCAAAGCAATAGACGCTAAGAAGCAGAATCCGAAGGGCCGGGAGCTCCATCTTCTCCTTCACAGGGCGATGGACCATCAAAAACAGAAGTCCCTCCGCCAGCAAAGCGCCGCTGTAGTAAATCATCTGCTGCCACGTCCACTCCGCGTTCAGATACTGCTCCAGGAACAAGCCTCCCAAGGTCACCTGCAACAGCATGGCTCCTACGAGCATGGACTTCGGCGGTTTCTGAAAGAGCCGCCGCTCTGCCAAGAGCTCCAGCAGCACCCCCTCCGTAAGGAGAAGGACCATGAGGAGCAGCAAGGCATTCTGCACCTCTCCCATAACCAGATGCTCTCTTGGATTCACGGTAAACGATACAAGATCAAAGGAGACGCCGCGAATAGATACCGGTGTCATGGTGATCTGCGATGTCCTGTTGGAATTCCCGGCTTCATTAAAATCGATATAATTCCTGCCATTCTGCAGGAGCACCGATCCCTGCTGCCAGCTGTCGTCAAGGTATACATAGGATCGGCAGTTGGTTCTGGTTGAATTCGAGATTTCAAAGCAGATGCTGCGAATGGAAACCGTGTCATCAAAGGCGAATTGAATTCTGGTATCATCCGAATCCGATCGGAGCCTTTGCCCATCCCGACTGAGATGAGTCAAGTTCCGATCCTCTTCTCCGTAAATTGTCGCAAGAGGCACCTTTACCTGCGGATATTCCGACAGTAGAATTCCTGTCCGGATGCCGAAAAAAAGAACCACCGCCAGAATAGTCAAAAGACAGCAGGCATATCTATTTCGCATAGGTTTTATATAAGGCAACATGATCGTAAATGCAGCGCCACAGGTTATAGGTCCCCTGTGCAGGCAATATATCCCGTTCCGTCCTCCGATTCCTGGTAGCTAACCGCGCAGTTGCCGGATTCATTGACAAAGCCCGTCTTTCCGCAGAGCACCGTTCCGCCGGAATCATGATCTTCGATGCGCCGGAGGAACCAGTTGGAAATCTCCACACCATTCGGATTGTCCTTGAGCGCGCCCGTTGTCCAGGTGTGCGCCGAAAGCACCTTCCGGCAAAGCTCGTTATCAATAGCCGCCCGCATAATCACGCTCATATCATACGCTGTGCTGTAATGGTCTTCATCGTATAGGCCCACACAGTTGGTAAAGTGCGTCGTTTCGGAAATGCCAAGCTCCTGCGCCTTCTGATTCATGCTCTCCGCAAAGGCCTCCTGTGTTCCGGAGGTATACTCCGCCAGTGCCATGGCTGCATCCGCTCCCGACGGAAGAATGGACCCGTACAGAAGGTCCTCCACCGTAGCCGTATCGCCCACACCGTATCCCACAAAGCTGGATCCGGAGCTGTACGACTCATCACAGATTTCCTGCGTGATGGTTACAAGATCCTGCAGCTGACTTTCCTGGTCCTCCATTGCCTCCACGGCCACCAGCAGTGTCATCACCTTTGTCATGGAGGCAGGGACCATGCGTTCAAATGCGCGGCGTTCTGCCAGAATCTCTCCGGTTGACGTGTTCACCAGGATGGCATACTGACTGTCCACATAATCCGATGCCTTTGCAGCCTCTTCCTTCTCCTCATCGCTCATTGTGCTTTCCGAGGTTTGTGTCTGTGCATTTTCGGACGTGATATGCCGCTGCGCGTCATAGATAGAAATGTCCGTCAGGCTCTCTCCCAGTTGAACAGTACTGTCTGTTTCCGTGAACACATACGGCGCATCAACTGCCGCCGTATGCCCGCCGGCATCCTCCGTAGCAGTGTCGTCTGCAGCATTCTCCGCATTTTCTTCCGTGCTCTCTTCCCCGGACACCGTCTCCGCCGCAGACGCAGCCTGTTCAGAGGCATCTGCCGCCGTAGTACCTCTCTTCAACCGGATGCTGCGCACAGCAACTGCTCCAAGGCCCGCAGCCAGAACAATCCCCAGCAAAATTACAGCCGCCAATATCCGTTTTTTTCTCCGAAGCTCCCGCTCTCTTCTGGCTCTTCTTGCCTTGCGAAGCCGCCGGCGTCTTGCATTTTCATCCTCATATTCCCGCCTGCTGCGGGGCCGCTCATTTTGTCTGTCCATATCACCCATAAAGGTAATTATTCAGCACCCATCTCGATTTTCCTTCGGAAAACCTCGATGTGGCAGCCGAAACACCGATTCATTCTTTCTGCTCAACTGTCACATTGTATCACTTTGGCCGATGTATAACCATCTCACCCCTGTGGTATAATGAAGCGTCACAGTGCAGTCGCCGGTCAGGCGACAGGGTGACGTGTAAATTGCAGTCAAGACACCATGCAGTCGCCGGTCAGGCGACAGGGAGAATCCACCTACATGAGTTCCTTTAATCAACAGACAGCCAGTAAGGAAACAGAAAACCTTTCCATGCTCCGCAAGCTATCCTTCGTACTCAATGCCCGGCAAAAGCGCCAGTGCGTTGGAATCGGCGTCCTGATCCTCATCAGCGGCATCCTCGAAACCATTGGCGTTTCCATGATTGTTCCGATTGTCACGGCAATTACCTCTCCGGACACCATCACAGAATACATGGATGACTATCCGTTTCTGAAGGACGCCGCAGACGGCCTGGGGCTGACCACCACCTTCCGTCTGACCGTCGCCATGCTGGTTTCACTGATGGTGATCTATGTCGTCAAAAATGCGTTTCTTCTGTTCGTAACAAAAGAGCAGAATCAGTTCATCACCAATGCCCGCAACGACATGATCAGCCGTGTCATGCGGGATTTCCTCAATCGTCCGTATGAAGACTATCTCGGAGCCGACATCCCCACGGTTTTCCGCATTACCGACAGCGACATTCCGCAGACCTTCTCTCTGATTCTGTGTCTTTTGCAGATGTCCACAGAGATCGTGGTGTCTGTGTTCCTCGGTATCTTCCTGCTGGCGGTAAACTGGCAGATGACCCTGTTTATCATCATCATTCTTCTGGCTATGACAATGGTCAGCTCCAAGTGCATCAAGCCCCGGCTCAACACCATCGGCAGCCGCAACCAGAAAATCCAGTCCCGCATTGCCAAATGGCGCCTGCAGGCAATTTACGGGCTGAAGGATGTTAAGGTTTTAAACCGTCAGGATTTCTTTATCCGCAACTACTATGAAAGCGGAAAGATCGGTGCGGCCGTTGCCACTGATTACGCCGTCTTCAATAATCTGCCCCGCCTCATGATCGAGACGGTATTTATGGTCAGTGTTCTGGGCTTTATTGCTCTTTACATGGTCCTTGGCGGAGATGTTACGCTCCTTCTGACACAGCTGACTGCTTTCGCCGTCGCTGCTGTACGAATCCTGCCGAGTGCCAACCGCATCAACACCTATATGGCACAGGCCGCCTATGAAGAGCCCAGCCTGAATTACCTGTATGATAACCTGACCGAATCCAATAAAACCGAGGGTGAGATGCAGGCGCTCCGGTCACAGATTGCCGGGCCCGCCCTTCACCTGACAGACAAGATCGAGCTGAAGGATATCTCGTTCCACTATCCGGACAGCGACACTTATATTTTCCGCCACGCCAATATGGAAATCCGCCGCGGAGAATCCGTAGGTATCATCGGTCCCTCCGGCGCCGGTAAATCCACCATTGTGGACATTCTGCTGGGGCTTCTGCACGCAGAGGAGGGGTCCATTCTCTGCGACGGTGCGGATATTTTTTCCAATTACGATTCGTGGCTTTCACAGATTGGTTACATCCCGCAGAGCATTTATCTGATTGACGAGTCCATTCGTGAGAATATCGCCTTTGGCATCGATGCAAAGGACGTAAGTGAGGAGCGGCTGTGGGAGGTTCTGAAGGAGGCGCAGCTGGACGAATTCATCCGTTCGCTTCCGGAGGGGCTTGACACCAAGATCGGCGACCGGGGCGTGCGTCTCTCCGGCGGACAGCGCCAGCGCATCGGCATCGCCCGCGCTCTGTACCACAATCCTGAAATCCTGGTATTCGATGAAGCTACCTCTGCTCTGGACAACGACACAGAGGCAGCGCTGATGGAGGCCATCAACTCCTTCCACGGCAAAAAAACCATGATCATCATCGCCCATCGTCTCAATACCATCGAAAAGTGCGACCGCATCTTCCGCGTTGCAGACGAACAGATTACACCGGCCTCGCTGGAGGGCGAGCACATTGTACGCGAAGCCTCCAGGCGGACGACCATGAACAACGAGGATTCTCTATTATGATCGGTGTTGAATTCATTCCGGGCTTTGGGCTTGGAAATCAGCTTTTTTTCTTCATATCCGGACGATGCATTGCCGAAGATCTCGGGTTTTCCTTCGGCTGCGTTAACCCGCAGCAGGTAGGAAATGTTGCGCAGTCCAATAAAGGCATGTATTTTATGGATCTGGATCTCGGAGAGGAAATCCCCCGGGATCAGATGGATCAGTACACGCGCTTTGACGAGCAGGATGAGCGCCTTTATATGGGCAATTCCCGTCATGACATGGCTAATGGCTGCTACATCAGCGGGCCGGACGAGCGGATTTACGGCATCAAGGATCAGACGCTTTTGTACGGAAACCTGCAGGATGAGCGTTATTTTGGCCATCATATTCCGGAGATTCGAAACTGGCTGAAGGTTAAGCCGGAATACGAATCCTATGAATATACCGCAGATGACCTCTGCATCATCAACATGCGGGGCGGCGAATACACAGGCCACCCGGAGCTCTATCTCGACCGGCGCTACTGGCTGCATGCCATCGCCAACATGAAGAAAATCAACCCGGACATGCGATTTATGATCGTCACCGAGGACGAAGAAGCCGCTAAAAAGGTTCTCCCGGAATTCGAATGCCATCATTTTGATGTCGGAAAAGACTATGTCACCGTTAAAAATGCGCGGTACCTCATTCTTTCCAACTCCTCCTTTTCTCTGATGCCGGTGATTACCAGCACGGAGCTTCGCTATGCCATCGCACCCAAATACTGGGCAAGGCACAATATCAGCGACGGCTTCTGGTCCTCGGAGCAGAACATTTACAGTTTTCTGCATTACCAGGATAAACGCGGCAAAATCTGGGAGCCAGGCGAGTGCAGAAAAGAGCTGGAGGAATACAAGAAAACCTCCCGCCTGTATGCACGCCGCAACGTGCGGCCCGGGAGGCTGCGTTATTGTTTGCAGATTCTGCGGCGTAAGCTCCTGTACGGGCGCTTTTATCTCCGCAAAATCAAGCGCTCCCTCCTCCGAAGAGCCGGAATTATCAAAACGTGGAACAGTCCTTCGCAGAACGGGTAAAAGAAAGGCTTTGCCGCCGCAGTTTATCAAAACAAAATGGCATCTGTATGTACGGCAGAAAGGGACCTGATTTTCATGAACTATAAGAACGGGAAGCTTCAGCTCCCCAATGTAACACTGACCGCGGTTACCAGTGTGAAGCTCTATGAAACCATAAAGGCGATGGAATACTCCATGCGGGGCATTGATTTCGGAGATGTCGTCCTGGTGACGGACCGCAAGCCCTTTGGTCTTCCATCCGGCATCCGCTTTGCCTGCTGCGATAAAATTGACAGCATCGACAAGTTCAATCATTTCGTGGTTTACGAGCTGGCTCCCGACATCAAAACGGATTTCATCCTTCTGGTCCATGCGGACGGTTTCGTCATCCATCCGGAGAAATGGAGCGACGATTTCCTGCGCTATGACTACATCGGCTCCCCCTGGCCGCTGCCGACGAATGATTACGCTTATCGGGATTCTATGGGCAATATCTGCCGCGTCGGCAACAGCGTCTCCATTCGCTCCCACCGTCTTCTTGCCTATCCCACCGAGCATCAGCTCCCCTGGGTTCCCGTCGACGATGGCTTCTATAATGAGGATATTTTCCTCTGCTGCCACTCCAAAAATCAAATGGAGGCAGACGGCCTTACCTTTGCCCCGCTGGAAACCGCTGTGCGCTTTGGCCGCGAACATCCTTTACCGGAGAATGAGGGAATCGAGCCGTTTGCCTTTCATAAGTGGCGCGGCGAGAACGCTTCCTATCCCCGCTTCGTCTCACCGGCGGACCGTGTTCGCAATGCCGTCCGCCCGCTTTTATTCTGGCGCAGGAGTACATACTGGAGAAATAAGCATGGTTATTGACTGCATTCCTTTTTTTAATGAACTGGATATTCTGAATCTCCGCCTGCATGTGCTGGACCCTTATGTCGACCGATTTGTCATCGAGGAATCGACACGAACCTTCTCCGGCGATAAAAAGGAGCTGTGCTTTGCGGCGCACAAGGATATGTTCGCCCCCTTCCTGCACAAGATTGATTATGTTGTGGTAGACGATGATGTCCTTTCCGAAGACGGCATTCATGTAAATCCCGCTGCCGCAGTGTACGCTCCCGAGATCCCCGGTCAGCCTCTCACGCACCGGCGGGATTATTTTCAGAAGAATCATCTGATGGACCATCTGCAGGGACTTTCGGATGAGGACGTGATTTTGTTCGGCGACCTGGATGAGATCCCCAATCCCGCAGCCCTTTCCCATGTTCTGGCAGACTATGATCCGTCAAAGGTCTATCATCTGGCCCAGCGGAATTTCTATGTGTTTCTGAATATGGAAGAACAGCCGGTTCGTCTCCACTCCATTACCGGAGAGTTCCCGGATGTTCCGGAGGATCAGAGGAAATGGCTCGGCACCAAGATCTGCAGCATCGGCAGCATTCCACCGGAAGGAATTGTCCGTCTCCGCGATCTGGTTCCGGTCACGGATCCGCGCTCCGTCCGCGTAGAGGACGGCGGCTGGCACTTCGGTTATATGGGAGGACACCGGGAAACCAATGTATTAAACCGCATCGGAACCAAAATACGTGCGGCCGCCCATCAGGAATACAACGATGCGGAGATCATTGCTGAGACCATGGACAAGCTGGTTCTGGGACAGGATATTTTCGGGCGGAATGCAAGCTTTTGCCGTGTAGAGCTTGATGAGACGTATCCCGCTTATCTTCTGGAGCATCGGCAGGAGTATGAATACCTGATCCTGCCGCCCATCACGGCGTGGACAAGGCTTACACACCGCTTCGATCTGACGGTCGGACGGTTCTGTCGCAAGGCCGTTCGCAAAGTGCGGCGGACAATGCATGTACATCCCTGATCTATATCGATATTTCTCAGCTGCCCGGGAAATGCCTTCATCTGCATTTCCCGGCAGGAGTCACCCTTTGGTTTATTCCGTCTATTCCGCGTCTTTGTGTTCCGGTTTCTTCTCTCCCTCATCCGGGACATTCACCGGCTGCGCCTGGCCGGCCTCTGCTGTCTTCGGCTCTGCAGCCGTCTGCTCCATGATCCTTCGCACCTCCTCCTGGAGACGTGCAATTTCCTGTGCCTGCTCTGCGAGCTGTTTCTTCATTCTGCGCCATTTTCTATGTTTACGAATCTTCAGAACAATGAGCAGTACGATGACAAGCACTACAATGACAATGATAACGACCGTCTTGGTATGAATACTGCCGGCCGGCTCTGCATAACCAAGCTCCGGAAGCTCATCGCCCGTTTCCTCGTTCATCTCAGCCTCATCCGCAAATGCAAGGTACGCCTTGATCGGGAAATTGTCATACACATAATCTGTATATTCCGGATCCTCCTGAATAGCCGCAACAACGTCCGAGAAATCCGTCCAGTCTCCTGCCTCCTCCGCGTAGAAATAACTCTCCCCGGGATTTACAACTCCAACGCTGTAATAGCCCAGCAAATCTTCCTCATAGTCCGAGAGTTCACTTCCTCTGTTCTCATAGTGCACCTGCCGGTTATACTCTTCGACATACGACTTGCTGTTCATGGAGGAATTGGTGGAGACGGCATAGCAGTCCTCTCCGTCCAGAGAAACGTGCTGCGTCACAACCACAGAATACTTCTGTCCCTTGGCGATATGGACAGGATTGTCCACATCCACCCTGTGATATCCGGCGTATTCGAAGCTTCCGCTGGCCGTAGCTGCCAGCTGCCCATCCTCCGGCGATGCTGCATTATCATCCAGAAGATATACTGCAAACTCTACGTCCGCATTCTCTTCATCGGTTTCACAGGACAACGACTCCAGTTCTTCGTCATATTCTGCCATGAATACGTTGGCCATTTTCATCTTTCCGTCGCTGAGCCATCCGGAAGTTCCATCCGACTGCAGGTAGTCATACTGATCGATGATGTAGCCTGTCTTTTCCTCGCTGCTGGTATCAAACTCAAAAATCTCCGGTCCCGCAAGACTTCGGTCATAGTAAGAGATATAAAAATATCCGGTTGCCTGACCTTCCTCGTTCTCGATGCCCCAGCTGAATTTATTCGGGAATTCCTCAGTATCTGCGCCCCAGCTGTTCTTGACAATCCACGCGCCGTCCCCCTCCGGCTGATACGCATTTCCGTCTCCCCATACATCGTCCGAATGATCAAGGAAATCAGTGCTCTTGATGGTATCGTCCCAGCCGACAATCGTTACTGCATGAGTAGCCGGTGCACTATCATAGGCATAATGCGTCCATTTATTGTCTTCTGTATTCAGATAGACCGGATCCAGATCATCATTCATTGCATCCGACGGCAGATACGTGTCCGCCGCAAAGGCAACCGATACCGCCTTCCCCTCCATGAGGACCTTCTTAATCGTATCGGTTGCACTCTGGTCATACCCGATGTACGCTGCATTGCGCACGTCCAGATCCGTCTCCTCCATAATGTCACAGTCCGCCGAGTAAACCGCCGGAGACGGAAGAATATCCGAATTAATCAGCTCATACCGCTGCAGGAATTTATAATCATCCGGAATTGTCCAATCATCGCTTTCGCTATAGTAAACATTATGCAGGAAGCCTTCTGCTTTGCTCTCCTTGCCTCTGTATGGAACTGTATCCTCATCAACAACGCCGATTCCGCTGGAAAAGACCGACGTGGCCGTGAACATCATGCCGCCCGCATTCATGAGATCCATACCAACATCCTCAACCATATGGATACCTTCTCCATCCTGCGAGGTGCCATCATTCATATAGCTTCTTGCAAAATATGCCAAATGGTGCTCGGAAAGGTCAAGCCCGGTCTCTTCATACGTCGTGCCAAGGCTGCTCAATATGCTCGTCTCGGCTGCCGCTATCGCAGCAAACCCCCAACAGGTTCCCCAGGGATTCTGAAACTTCACAGGGGTCACTACTCCCTTATCCCTCAAATCAAATTTCTCAGGAAAAGACGCATCCGATGCGTTCTCCTCGATCCGGCGTTCTGCACTTTTCTGATTGTCCAGAAGATAATCCGCCGCCTGTGCGCCGTCCGCATTGCCCTGTGCACAGGCAACGATCGGATTCAGTGCCGTCATGCAGGCCAGTACCCCCGGCAACAGAGTTCCTAATAGTTTCTTTCCCATAAGCGCCCCTTCTCCGCGATTTCTGCGGTATGTGCCAGTAATTATATCTTTTCTGCTGACCGTCATACAATCAAATTCTTTTTACGCATTTCTCTTTTTCATGATCTTTTTCTTTTGTCAATTGCGGCCAACCCGTTACAATAGATGTAGTACTACACAGCAGCAAGAACGGAGAACATTCTCATGCGACATTCCATTGCCCGATCCATACTGCAGCTTCTCCTGACCATTTCACTCCTGTTTACCGGCGCCATGGTTATTTTCACAGTAAAAGCCGCCCGCAGCGATGCCTACGAGCATTCTCAGATGGCTGCAGCGTATGCTGCTCAGTCACTCTCCTTGTCCTATTCTTCGTATGATGGCAATGCTTCATCCGCTAATGCCGCAATAAGCGAGAAGGTACAGGCCAGCATGGAGCAGCTGCTCCGGGAAAATGACCTCCTTTTTCTTTATATTGTCGTCCCGGACCGGCAGGAGAACACACTTGCCTATGAATATCTTGTCGGGAGCGAGGATGTACAGTTCCTTGTGGATGCGGTTTTACAGAATCCCATCCAAAAAAACGTCACCTTCTCCGACGCCATGCTGCACATCATGGATGGATCCAGCCGATCTGAATATATCGAAATGAATAATGACTTCGGCCATGTCATCTCCGCGTATGTCCCTCTCTACGATGAGGATAATAACGTCATTGCTGTAATTGGTGCCGATGTCAGCATTTCCAGGATGGAGCACATCCTGATGGAGTCACTTCCGCAGAAAATTCTGTTCTTTTTGATCATCGGCATGCTCAGCCCGGTTGTTCTGTACATTTTTATGAAGAAAAATGTCATTCATCCGGCAGAGATGATCAGCCGCGCAATGGAGGAATTCGGCCAGGACGACACCTACAATACACCCCCGCTCTCCCTGAGCTGCGACAATGAATTCGGCCGCATCGAGGCTTCCTTCAACAGTATGGCGTCCAATATACGAGACAACGTCGAGCGCATAAAAGCCTATACTGAAATCCAGAATCGTCAGGCTTACGAGTTGAACGCAGCCGCCCGAATTCAGCAGGGCTTTCTGCCGGCCCCCGCATGGGAAGACTCCTTCTGCGAGATTCATGCCTACATGAATCCGGCCAAAAATGTCGGCGGTGACTTTTTTGACTACTTTACATGCAACGGACAAACGGTTTTAATCATTGCCGACGTCTCCGGGAAGGGACTAAGCGGCGCACTCTTTATGGCCAGCGCCATCACCCTGATCCGGGGCTTTGCCAAAAGATTCGCCGATCCGAAGGATGTGATGACCGCTGTGAATCAGGAACTGGAGCACACCAATCCCGACATGATGTTCGTAACCGTTTTTCTGGCCTATGTTGATAGGACCGGCGGCACCATCCGATATTGCAATGCCGGGCACAATCCTCCTTACTGTCTGATTGACGGCAAAATCAAGGCTTTTGCAGACTCCAGCGGAATGCCGCTTGGTATCATGGCCGATGAGGTGTATGACACCACAGAAGAATTTCTTCCGCTTGGCAGCACGCTCTTCTTTTATACCGACGGCGTTACCGAGGCGCAAAGCAGCGAGCATACTTTCTTTGGCACCGATCGGCTCGAACAGCTGCTGCGAGCACACCAGGGCGCCGATACAATACCCTCTGTCCTCGAAGAGCTGTCACGATTCAGTGCAGGGTGTGATCAATATGATGACATCACTATGCTCACCTTTACATCAAAGGCCAAAGAACTTTGTCTTCCTGCAAAGGAGTCCTGTTTCCCCCAGCTTCGCAGCTGGATTCTGGAGGACGACACGATTCCTGCAGCGGTCAAAAATGAACTGCGCCTGATGGCCGAGGAGCTTTTTATTAACATTGCATCTTATTCTTACAGCGAGGATGGCGGCAATGTCCTGATTCGCAAGCAGGTTCTCAAAGACGGTACCTGCCTCTTGCAGCTTACGGACAGCGGTATCCCGTTTGATTCCACAGAAAACATTCAGGACATTGATGAATATGATCCCTATACACAGATTGGAGGCCTGGGGCGCTTTATGGTTGAATCCATCGCCGATGTCTGGCACTATACAAACATCGAGGGGAATAATATCCAGTTGGTAATAATCCGCCGCGAGGATTCGCAAACGGACTCTGAACTGTAATTTCGCCGGTAGAGAAAATGAGGTGATGCGCATGTTTGAGATGGAAACACAGAAAAATGACAGTGAAACAATTGTATTCCTGGAGGGAATGATCGATTCCACCACAGCGGCCGACTTTGCCGCCAAAATCGAGGATGTCCTCAAGGAGGCTCCTTCTGCTCTCGTACTGGACTTTGGCAAAATCGACTATATTTCGTCGGCCGGCTTCCGAATCCTATTCATGATCGCAAAGGAAATGAAGAAAAATCAGGCCAAGCTCTGTGCCAGATGTATCAATCAGGAAATTCAGAATCTCTTTAAAATGGTTCACATGGATCACGTCATGGAAATTCTTCCATAGACAGGAAGGATACCAGGGTCAAAAACCCTTACGAGAGCAAGCTCTCATCGGATTTTGAGCCCTTGGCCGCCTGCCAATTTCAATCGTGAATATGCCTGCAAGCAGCGGGTTCACGTTGAAATATGGCAGGTGCTAAACAGATACACAAAACGAAAGAATGAGGGTATGCCATGAGCTACACATTACTGCAAAACCAGTTGGGTATCTTCGGGGCAGAACAGGTGTCCGTCGATGGGTCCAACTACAACCTTGAGACATTAACAAAGCTTCCGGACGCGGTAGATCTTGGCCGCTTAAAGCGTGCGCTGGATGCGGCGGTCGCGGCACACCCCTACATCAAATCCCATCTGGTACGAACACCGGAGCAGGACATCCTTCTGGATGCCCAGGATGTTCCCTTTGAAACGCAGGTACTGGATGTGGATGATATCGAGGCCATTCGAAACGATCTGGACCATCCCTATGACTTTTTTCAGGGTTTCCTGTTCCGCATAGAAATCTACCGCACGCCGAATGGAAACTACCTTTACACCAATTTTTCACACCTGATTTCCGATGGCTGGTCTCATCAGGTCTTTTTCCGGGAAGTTTCCAGGGCATATAACAACGAGCCTCTTCTGGGTGAAGAGGGTGACCTTTTTGCACTGCATCACCAGGAAGAGGAGCTGCGCCGCAGTGACGTTTATGAAGAAGAAAAGAACTGGTTTCAAAAGGAGTTTTCCTCCTTTGATGAAACGGACTCCCTCCCCTTGCCGGACCTTCAGGACCGGGCGCCCTGCTTTGACACCTATACCCGTCCTCTGTCCATCAACAATACGATACTGGATAACTTCATTAAGCAGACTAAAACGTCCAGGGCAACCGTTTTCACAGCTGCCTTTGCTTTGACGCTGTCTAAATTCAGCGCCGATGACAAGGTATTCTTCTCAACGGTTTATCACGGGCGAGACGATGCTTCGCTGCGCTCTTCCCTTGGCATGCAGGTTCGAACGCTTCCGGTGGCCGTTGACCTGCAGGGTATTGACACGACAGAGGCGCTGCTGCAGACGCTCCGCGCGCAGAGCCTGAAAACCCGGGGCTGCAAAGCATATGCCTTTACGGATCTTTGCAGGGATCTTGGCGTGAAAAGTGACATTCTGTTCACCTATCAGGATAACTTCCACCACTTCGAGCTAACCACCGACGGAATCGCCTTTCCCATTTCTTTTTGCGAGGACAGAGTCCCCGGGCTGTTGTTCTGTACGCAGATTTTCAGGGGCGAAAATGGGTATGAGCTTTCCTGCATTTACCCGTCTCACAGATACACCGCCGCTCTCATAGAGAATTTCTTTGAAGCCTACCAGACCATCCTTGACGAACTTCTGAGCAAAGCACAGCTGCAGGATATCAGTGCCAGCAGTTCCAGACAGATCGGCATACTGGACGGCCTCAATACACCCGCCTTCTCAAGCACGCTCGGCAGGCAGGATATTGTTTCCCTCTTTGCAGAAAGTGTCCGTAACTATCCGGATATGACAGCACTGGTCTTCAATGATCACCGGTATACCTTCCGGCAGCTGAATG
>CAVBQH010000005.1:0-8557 GCA_963597485.1 Acutalibacteraceae bacterium | reverse complement strand
AGTGAGTACTGGGTCCGCAACGACGGTGTGAAGATGTTCGGTGAGTATATCATGGTGGCGGCAAATCTCTCTGTTTATCCCCGAGGAACCGTGGTGGAGACCAGCCTTGGAACCGGCATCGTGTGTGATACCGGCGCCTTTGCCAGGTCAAAGGGTATTACCTTTGACATAGCAACTGCATGGTAAATAGCAAGGTGGACAAAATTTGCCAGGCAATCGACAAATCGGAGCAAAAGAGCATTCCTTAGCGAGGGATGCTCTTTACTTTTTTATTTTAGGGGAGTAAAGTACAGACGTCGCGTAGGGCTTGTGAAAATCTTGACAAATAAGCCATTATCGGCGCGGCAGGAGGGACTGCATTATGAAGGATATGGCAGCAGAACTGGTAGAACGGCTGACCGTTGACACTGCGTTTACCGTACCTGTCCTGGGCGGTGTTGCGGAGTCGGTTGTGATCAGCTGGGTGGTAATAGCCATTCTTGTGGCACTTGCAATCTTTCTGACAAGGGATATGCGCGTGTGGAATCCCGGAAAGCGTCAGGTTATTGCAGAAACCATTGTGAACTGGCTGGACGGCTTCACGCTGGATATGCTGGGACCGGAGGCGAAGGAATACGGTGAGTACATTGCGACCGTGCTCTTATTCATCGGCCTGTCCAATATCATCGGACTTCTGGGCATGAAGCCGCCGACCAAGGATATGAACGTAACCATCGCACTGGCGGTCATGAGCATCGTGCTGATTGAGTACGCCGGCATTAAGGTGAAGGGCGGAAAGGGGTGGCTCAAGAGCTTCACACAGCCGATTGCCATTGTTACGCCCATCAACATTCTGGAGATCTTCATCCGGCCGCTGTCCTTGTGCATGCGACTGTTCGGAAATGTCCTCGGCTCCTTCGTTATCATGGAGCTCATCGAGATGATCCTGCCGGTGGGACTGCCGCTGGTATTCAGCATGTATTTTGACATTTTCGATGGATTCATTCAGGCATACGTATTCGTCTTCCTGACATCGCTCTTCATCGCTGAGGCAGCAGAGCCGCTGATGCCGACGGAGCCCAAGCCGAAGAAGGCCCGCAAAACAAGAAAGCAGCGCACCATTGCCGGCGCAGCTGCGGAAGACTGATCCATCGTTCGTCCTTACGGCAAGCATACATGGTATGCAGCGCATCCGGCAGAAATCTTCGGAATGACTGGGCCGCCCGGCAGTAGCCGGCGGAACGGAAATGTCCGTCAGAAAATGTTGGGAACGCTGCTCCACATAAGAGTAATAGCAACATAGAAGGATAAGAAAATTCAGGTATTCATATTTAGGAGGTAAGAATCATGACAGCAATTGGAGCAGGAATCGCAGCACTCGCATGCATCGGTGCAGGTATCGGTATCGGAATCGCAACCGCACACGCAGTAGACGCCATCGCAAGACAGCCGGAGGCAGATTCCAAGATTATGAGAAACCTTCTGCTCGGATCCGCTCTGGCAGAGGCAACCGCTATTTACGGCTTCGTTCTGGGTATCCTGATCATCTTCATGCTGTAATGAAACGGTGGTTCGGAGCCGCGCAGAATGCGCAGAAGAGCTCTGAGGGGTTTCAATGAAGCAGAGAACACGGACGGAGTCTGTGTTCCGAAGATGTACTGAGTAAGGGCATTCGGTGCAGGCGGTACCGCACCGGATAGAAAGTAAGTGGAGAAACAAAGCGATGCTACGAATTGACATCAACATTCTCTATACCATCATCAATCTTCTGATCCTGTATGTGCTGCTCAGAAAGTTTTTGTTCAAGCCGGTGCACAACATTCTCGATCAGAGAAAGGCCGATGTAGAGGCACAGAAGAAGCAGGCGGAGGAAACGACCGCGCAGGCAGATGCTCTGAAGGCGCAGTATGAGCTGTCTCTTCAGAAGATCGATGAAGAGAATGCACGGAGCGTTGCCGCTGCAAAGGCAAAGGCAACCGAGGAATATGACCGCATTGTTGCAGACGCTGGTCAGAAGGCAGAGGGCATCATTACCTCTGCAAAGGAGAAGGCACGGCTTGCTGCAGAGCAGGAGCGCCAGCTCGCTGAGAATGACATTGCGGATATGCTCAAGAATGTGGCTCATGAGCAGGCGGCAAAGGCCAAGGATTCGGATCTGTACGATCAGTTTCTGGAATCTGCCGATCATGCAAAGGAAGAAAACTGAAGGAACTAGGCTAACGGAGCGTGAAGAATATGAGCACAAACCAGAAAGTAAAGGCTGTCCTTCGGTGTGTGACACAGCCGGATGAACAGCAGAGGCTGGGCTTCTGCAGGTTTCTGGCAGGACAGTATAACGCAGAACGTCCGGAGGATGTAGAGCTTGAAATCGTGGAGGACTCTTCCATCGGGGGAGGCTTCATCCTGGACATTGGAAATGATGAGTATGACTGGAGCGTCAACGGCAGGAGCAAGCAGATTGCAAACCGTATTGATGAGGCTCTGGCCAGAAGAGGCGGATCTGCAGAGGCAAATGAGCCTCGCATCCCCAGGGAAGAGGCCGGCGAGCACAAGATCATGTCGATCCTGCGCACGGCGGCGGATGACTTCCGCGTAGAAGCGCAGAAGTCTGAGGTCGGAACCGTCCTTACCGTCGGTGATGGTATCGTAACCATTGACGGACTGGCCCACGTCATGTACGGAGAGATTCTTCTCTTCGACAACGGCGTAAAGGGAATGGTTCAGAATATTGAAGCCGATTCCATCGGCGCCATTTTGTTCGATTCCGAGGGAACCATCGGTGAAGGCACCAAGGTAGTTGGTACCGGCAAGCGCGCCGGTGTTCCGGTCGGTGATGAGTACATCGGAAGAGTTGTCAATGCACTCGGTGCGCCCATTGACGGCGGCGTTGCCATTCCGGAGCACGGATACCGCACCATTGAGCAGCCGGCTCCCGGCATTGTGGATCGTCAGCCGGTAAACGTACCGCTCGAGACCGGTATTCTGGCCATTGATTCCATGTTCCCGATCGGACGTGGACAAAGAGAGCTGATCATCGGTGATCGCCAGACCGGTAAGACATCCATTGCCATGGATACCATTCTGAACCAGAAGGGACGCGACTGCATCTGCATTTACGTTGCCATCGGACAGAAGGCATCTACGGTTGCCACACTTGTGGAGACGCTGCGCCGTCACGATGCCATGAGCTATTCGATCGTGGTGTGCTCCACGGCATCCGATCCGGCACCGCTTCAGTACATCGCTCCTTACGCAGCGACGTCCCTTGCAGAGTACTTCATGCACAAGGGAAAAGACGTTCTGATCGTATATGATGATCTGTCCAAACACGCGGTAGCGTACCGTGCGCTTTCCCTCCTTCTGGGACGCAGCCCGGGACGTGAGGCGTACCCCGGCGATGTGTTCTACCTGCATTCAAGACTTCTGGAGCGCTCGGCAAGATTATCCGACAAGCTCGGCGGCGGCTCCATTACGGCGCTTCCGATCATTGAGACCCAGGACGGCGACGTATCGGCATACATCCCGACCAACGTCATTTCCATCACCGACGGTCAGATTTTCCTGGAAAGCGACCTGTTCTTCGCGGGACAGCGGCCGGCCGTTAACGTAGGCTTGTCGGTATCCCGTGTCGGAGGTGCCGCTCAGACAAAGGCCATGAAGAAGGCAGCCGGTTCACTTCGTATCGATCTGGCCCAGTACCGTGAGATGGAGGTCTTCACACAGTTCTCCTCCGATCTGGACGAGGCAACGACGAATCAGCTGCTGCAGGGAAAGGTCCTGATGGCCATGCTCAAGCAGCCGCTCGAGCATCCGATGTCTCCGGCTCGCGAGGTCATTCTGCTGTGTGCGGCTCAGTCCCGCAAGCTTCTGCATGTGGAGCCCCAGGAGGTTGGAAACTACTGCAACGATCTGTTTGCCTGGTTTGAGAGCAATCATTCCGACCTTGTGGAACAGATTGAGAAGAACGGCATTCTTGATGCGGATCTTAAGACACAGATCCTCATGGGTGTGGATGATTTCCAGAAAGAAAAGAGCAATAGCTAGGTAAGAGCATGGGTTCGATTCGAGAAACGAGAGAGAGAATCAACAGCGTTCAGAGCACGTTGAAAATAACGAACGCCATGTACATGATCTCCTCGACGAAACTGAATAACGCGAAGCGGGCACTGGCTTCAACGGAACCGTATTTCTATGCGCTGCAGTCGATGCTGCAGCGTGTTATCCGGCATTTGCCGGATGATTTTAAGCATCCCTACATCGAGAGCCGTGCCGATCAGACCGATCGCCGCCGTGCCATCATCTGCGTCACGGCCGATAAGGGCCTGGCAGGCTCCTATAATCATAACGTGGTGAAGATGACGGAGGAGCGGCTCCGGCCGAGCGCCAACGACATGCTGTTCGTTGTTGGTGAGTACGGACGTCATTATTTTGACGCAAGGCATATCCCGATCGACGGAGAGTTCCATTATACCGCGCAGAAGCCGACACTCTCCCGGGCCCGGCAGATTGCATCCAAGATGCTGGAGCTGTTCAGCTCCCATCAGGTCGATGAGGTGTATATGATTTACACCAGAATGAAGAATTCTGCTGAGTTCGAGACGGAGATGATTGAGCTCCTTCCCCTTGTGAGGCTGAATAAGACGCTGTTCCAGGGAATCGGAGGGATCCATCAGGAGGATTTCTCACTGGAGCCCAATCCGAAGATGCTGCTGGACAACATCATTCCGGACTTTGTTTCGGGATATATTTTCTCCGCGCTGGTGGAGTCCTATGCGTCGGAGCATTTTGCCCGTATGGAAGCGATGGATGCGGCCAACAAGGCGGGACAGAAGCTTGTGCAGGAGCTGTCCGTTCAGTATAACCGGCAGCGCCAGGGGCAGATCACCCAGGAGATTACGGAGATCGCCGCCGGTGCCAAGGCAAGAGCCAGGCAGCAGGAGCACGCGAAGGAAAGCGCGAGAAAACGTCTGCGGGACAAGCAGGCCGCAGAAACCGCGTAGGAGGTATTGGTATCTATGCAAATCGGCAGAATTGTACAGGTTATGGGACCTGTTGTGGACGTGCAGTTCGATGAGAAGCCGCTTCCAGTGATCAACACGGCACTGCAGGTTGACAATCACGGCACGAAGGTCGTGATGGAGGTGGCACAGCATATCGGCGGCAGTATGGTGCGCTGCATCATGCTCTCCGCCAGCGAGGGTCTGCAGAAGGATATGCCGGTCATGTCCGAGGGCCACGGCATTTCGGTCCCGGTCGGCGCCGGGACGCTGGGAAGACTCTTCAACGTTCTGGGCGATGCCATTGACGATAAGGGACCGGTGGAAGGCGACCGTTGGGAAATTCACAGAAAGCCGCCGAAGTTCACGGATCAGAGTCCGGTCCAGGAAATCCTGGAGACCGGTATCAAGGTTATCGACCTGATTGCTCCGTATGCGAAGGGCGGTAAGGTCGGCCTGTTCGGCGGTGCCGGTGTTGGTAAGACGGTGCTGATTCAGGAGCTGATTCACAACGTAGCAACGCAGCACGGCGGATATTCCATCTTCACCGGTGTCGGAGAGCGTTCCCGTGAGGGTAACGACCTCTGGAGCGAGATGACGGAATCCGGCGTTATCAAGAATACAGCCTTGGTATTCGGACAGATGAATGAGCCGCCGGGATCCCGTATGAGAGTGGCGGAGACCGGACTTACCATGGCGGAGTATTTCCGCGATGTGGAGCATAAGGACGTGCTGCTCTTCATTGATAATATCTTCCGTTTCACACAGGCGGGCTCGGAGGTTTCGGCCCTCCTGGGACGTATGCCCTCAGCCGTTGGCTATCAGCCGACGCTGGCCACTGAAATGGGAGCACTGCAGGAGCGAATCGCTTCGACCAAGAACGGATCGGTTACCTCGGTACAGGCCGTATATGTGCCTGCCGATGACCTTACTGACCCTGCACCGGCAACGACCTTTGCGCACCTGGATGCCACAACGGTACTGTCCCGTAAGATCGTAGAGCAGGGTATCTACCCGGCCGTGGATCCGTTGGAATCATCCTCACGTATTCTGGAGGAGAATGTCGTCGGCAAGAAGCACTACGAGACAGCACAGGCTGTGCTGCAGACGCTTCAGAAGTACAAAGAGCTCCAGGACATCATCGCAATCCTCGGTATGGAGGAGCTTTCCGATGAGGATAAGCAGACGGTTTACCGTGCCAGAAAGATTCGTAACTTCCTGTCCCAGCCGTTTTCGGTGGCAGAGCAGTTCACCGGAATTCCCGGACAGTATGTACCGCTGGAGAAGACCATCGACAGCTTCCAGGCGATTCTCGGAGGAGAGGCGGACCAGTACCCGGAGAATGCGTTCTTCAACTGCGGAACCATTGACGATGTGGTGGTGAAGGCGAAGGAAATTCGATAAACATCTTTCAATTGCTGTTGCTGCAAGGTTTGTGAGCAAACGGTAACCAGCATAGAAGGAAAAACGGAAGGAGTAATATGGCAGAGTCCAATCAGTTTTTCCTGCATGTCATTGCGGCGGAGAAAATCTTCTATGAAGGCTATGCCCAGTGCCTGATCGTGAATACGGTGGACGGCTTAACGTCCTTCCTGTCACACCATTGTCAGGCGATGGTTGCCCTGAGCCAGGGCGAGCTGTCCATTAAAAAGCCGGACGGCACATGGATCAATGTGGTAGCCGGCGTCGGCTCCATGGTCTTTGCGAACAACCGCGCCACGGTTCTGGTGGAGACCTGCGAGACCAGGGAGGAGCTGGATGTACGCCGTGCCCACGAGGCGCTGGAGCGTGCGCAGGAGAGAATGCGCCAGCATCAGAGCATGCGTGAGTATCATATGACGCAGGCGGCCATGGCAAGAGCGCTGTCGCGTCTGAAGTTCAAGGAAAAGGGGACAGGCGTCGGGAACTGAGCCCGCGGCGTTCTTGTATCTCATAAGAATATCGATTAAAATCAGCAGTGATTCGAGTTGCTCGCAGCTTGGGTCACTGTTTTTTAGTATCTGTTCAGTCACATCGAAGATTTGCGATGGTAAATTCGAGGTGAACGATGAATGGTTACGTTTTCTGTGTCGCAGAAAGGATCAGAATGGATCATAGGAATAGAAAGCGCTGCGCAGGGACGGCGGTACTGGCCGGCCTCATTGCGGCAGTGCTGGTGGGGAATACGGTTTCGCTGAGCAGTGATGCCGCCAGGAGCAAAAAGAAAAAAACGCAGACCTCCAAATCGACGGCGTCATCGCAGTCTGCGGCACAGACGACCGCAAAGGCATCGCAGACGACGGAATCGTCCGCGCTGGTGAAGCTGTTGCCGGATGCAGAGGCGGAGACCGTGGAGCAGGGACTTTTTACCGTCCTTAACAGCGACCGCACCCGGATCATCAATTATGCGGGCGAGCAGGAGAGCGACAGGGACGTTCGCTACATGAGCATGGCCGGCGGACAGGAGCGGGCCAGCGTCTGGAATCTGGACTTTCAGGTGCCAGCGGGATCCTTGGTGAACGGAACCCAGACCGTGCAGGTGAATATGACCCTGAAGAATGCAATGAACGGGCGGACGCTTCGTACGGGAGAAAGCCTGCAGGCCTTTCTGGATAACGGAAACGGCTTTTATTACAAGCTTCCGACGAGTATTTCGGGGAATCTGGTTTCGGTGACGGTTCCGGTTCTGATTGCAACGGATCACCAGTACCTGGCCTTTGTTATTACGAGCGGTTCCTGGACGCCGTCTGCAGGGTACGATTATCTGGCCATCGGCAACAGCATCACCATGCATCCCAGGCAGAGCTATTGGCCGGATGCTATGGGCATGGGAGCCACCAGACAGGAATACGACTACTACCACATTGTGTCGAATTCGCTGGCGGCCTCCTGCGCGGCCGGCGGGACGGCCTACAACAGCGCGGCACTCAATTATGCCATCTGGGAGATTATGAGCGGGCAGCGCTCCAGTGTGCTGTACCTTTTGGATCCGTATCTGTCGGAGGAGCTGGAGCTGGTAACGATTCAGCTGGGGGAAAACGCTATCCCGGATGCGGCCGGCTTTGCTCAGGATTTTTCGCTTCTGATTCAGTATATCCGACAAAAGGCGCCGAATGCGCGAATCGTCATTGTCGGAAATTTCTGGAACGATGCGGTAGAGACAGCGGCGAAGCTCCAATGTGTACAGGCTTACGGTCTGTCCTACGTGGATTTGTCAGGAATCAGTGTGGATCCGTATGTTACGAACACGCAGTCCTCGTATGTGTTCGGGAATGAGCTGGCCTACGATGCCAACGGAGTCGGGCATTCCTGTACGAAGGATGCGGTGAAGCTTCACCCCAATAATGCAGGAATGGCGTACATTGCACAGAGCCTTCTGCAGGTGCTGGGGCAGTAGGAGGCAGAAGATGGATTTTCGTTCTCTGAAATATTTTTCGGTGGTGGCACAGGAGCTGAACTTCACACGGGCTGCGCAGAAGCTGAATATGAGCCAGCCGCCGCTGTCCAACCAGATTAAGGCCCTGGAGGATGACCTGGGGGTGCAGCTGTTCATCCGCGGCAAGCGCCATCTGCAGCTGACGGAGGCAGGGAGCCTTCTCTAT
>CAVBQH010000004.1:0-15281 GCA_963597485.1 Acutalibacteraceae bacterium | reverse complement strand
TGGCAGGCGGCCAAGGTCCGAAGGACCTCTGGCCAGCCGCATCGAGGATTTGCGACAGCAAATTCGAGATGGGTGCTAAACAATTACTGCAAATTTATATGATACCCGGATTTGCTGGGAACAGCGTAAAGGGGAAAGACAATGAGCAGTGGATATCTGAAAAAGAACCTGCCTTCGCAAAGAAAAGGATCAGGTCAAGCGGCGACGGTACCGAATCTTAAAAAGCTGTCATGGATCCTTTTGGCTGTTTACATCCTGATGCTGATTCCGGTTTTATGGATAGGACGCTATGATGCTCCCTCAGCGGATGATTTCTCCATGGGACTTGGCACCCGACTTGTCTATGAGGAAACGGGCTCTGTAGCAGCGGTTTTAGGCAAAATATTGTCGGAGACCATTCGGTATTATCAAACCTGGATCGGGTATTTTACCTCGTGTCTGTTTACCACGGTATCTCCGGCAACCTTCGGAGACGGATGGTATTGGCTGACACCGGTTATTGTCCTGGGAGGACTTCACATTGGTGTTATTTTCTTCTTATATGCGCTGATGGAGCGGCTCCTTGGGATGGACCGGTATGCGCGGCGCTGCATGAGTGTTCTTTTGCTGTTTCTGATGGTGCAGCTGATGCCGGAGGGTGCTCCGCGGGCGGAGGCGTTTTACTGGTACAGCGGGGCAGGAAATTATACGCTGACCTTTTCGCTGGGGCTGTGCTACCTTGGCTGTCTTATCCTGGCAGTGCACGCGTGCGGCAGAAGAAAGCGTTTTCTTTGGTGGGCAACGGCCTGCTTGCTTGGCTTCCTGACGGGCGGCGGCAATTATCTGAGTGCGCTCTCCAATGCAATCGTATCGGCGGTATTTTTGATCCTTTTGCTGCTGCTGCGAAGCGGATGTATGGGCAGAGTGTTGCCGGAGAGAGGACACGTCCTATATGCGGATGACTGGAAATGGATGCATGCCGTTCCGGCGATGTGTAACCTGGTGGGACTTGCGGTGAGCTGCCTTGCACCGGGGAACCGGATTCGCGGGGAAGAGACCGGCGGGTATGGAGCAGTGAAGTCGATTGTGCTGTCGCTTTATTATACGTTGTCTTACCCGATGAATCAGTGGCTAAGCTGGGCGGTCATTGCAGTCCTGGCAATGGCAGCTGTTGTATTCGCGGCGGCCTTCCAATCGGAGATGTCCGTCAAAATGAAGGAGACCTTGTCCTTTCGGCACCCTTTTGTCGCAATTATCTTTTCCTACGGGATTGTCAGCGCTGCGGTAACACCGGCCCTGTATGCCCAGGGCAATATGGACGCCGGCCGCATTCAGAGCACTTTCTGGCTGCATGCGGTTCTTGTACTGCTGATATTGGAGTGGTATCTTATCGGAGTACTGGTCTGTGCGGGGGTTACCGTTCCCATTCGGCCGGGGCGCCGGGCTCTTGCCGGTGCTGCCGGGCTGTGGATTGTGTTTTCGCTGCTGGCAGTGAAGGGAAACCCGGATCTGTATACAGGCTCCCGGGCGGCTGCGGATCTTATAAACGGATCGGCTGCGCGGTACGGTGAGGAGAATGGGCGGAGGTTTGCTATTTTGCAGGACGAAGGGCAGCAGGATGCGGAGCTTCCAAGATACTGCGCGCGGCCGTCTCTTTTGTACTACATGGATGTGAGTGAGGATCCTGAAGACTGGGTGAATCAAAAGCTGTCCGAGTATTATCATAAATCCAGTGTACGGGGAGTACAGAACGCCAAATGAGCAAAAGAAAAGCTGCGTAGCAGCGATTTTGTGAATGGGGTCTGAATAGTTACAGGTAATGCATCAGGTATAGCTGCAGATGAACCGCAGCATAGATGCGGAAATGGAAAGGTGAGAAAATGGAACGAGAGAATGTGTGGAATACGTATGATCTGGAAATGCAGAAGAGCTGCCTTGATTTTGCGGAGCAGTACCGTATTTTCCTTTCGGAGAACAAGACCGAGCGCGAGTGCGTGGATACGTTTGTAAATGAGGCTGAGGCAGCAGGTTATGTAGAGCTTTCCCGCGCCATTGCAGAGCATGAGAAAAACGGAACAACGCTGAAGGCCGGCGACAAGATTTATATGACGTGGATGAATAAGTCGATGGTGCTGTTTCGCATCGGAACACATGCGCTGGAGGAGGGTGTTAATATCCTTGGCGCGCACATTGACAGCCCCCGTATGGATGTAAAGCAGAATCCGCTGTTTGAAAAGGGTGGTTTCGGATATCTGGACACGCACTATTACGGCGGCATTAAGAAGTACCAGTTTGTTGCAAGACCGCTGGCTCTTCACGGCGTTCTGGTGAAGAAGAATGGTGAGACCATTGTATTGAATGTCGGAGAGGATCCGGATGATCCGGTATTCTTCATTTCGGATCTTTTGATTCATCTGGCGCAGAACCAGATGCAGAAGAAGGCAACCGAGGTGATTGACGGAGAGGCGCTGGATCTGATCATCGGCAATAAGCCCATCATCATCGATGCCAAGACAAAGAGCGGCAGCAAAGACGATGAAAAGGGCAAGGACAAGGAGGCTGTGAAGAATTCGCTCCTGACCATTCTGAAGGAAACCTATGGAATAGAGGAAGAGGATTTTGAGTCTGCCGAGCTGGAGGTGGTTCCGGCAGGTCCTGCAAGAGACGCCGGTTTTGACCGCAGCATGATCCTGGGCTACGGACATGACGACCGCGTATGCGCTTATCCTTCCTTCCGCGCACTGGTGGATGCGCAGTATGACAATGAGGCAAATGCTCCGGAGCGCACCAGTGTCTGCCTTTTGGTAGACAAGGAGGAGATTGGCTCCGTAGGTGCAACCGGTATGCAGTCAAGATATTTTGAAAATGCGATGGCTGAGGTGATGAACCTGTGCGGCTGCTACAGCGATCTTGCACTTCGCCGGTGCCTTGCTAATTCGGATATGCTCTCCAGTGACGTTTCTTCGGCGTACGATGCAAACTGGGCAGATTGCTTTGATGAGAAGAATACGGCATTCCTTGGACGCGGAATGGTGTTCAACAAATTCACAGGGTCTCGCGGCAAATACGATTCCAACGATGCCAATGCGGAATACATTGCTCATCTGCGGGATATTTTTGACAGAGAAGGTGTTGTAACGCAGACCGCGGAGCTGGGAAAGGTTGATGTCGGCGGCGGCGGAACCATTGCCTACATTCTGGCGCTCTACGGCATGAATGTCATTGACAGCGGCGTACCGGTGCTCTCGATGCATTCTCCGGCGGAAACCGTATCCAAGGCAGATATTTATGAGGCCTATCGCGGATATAAGGCATTCCTGAAGTATGCTTCGCTCCGTAATGCCTGAAGAAGGAAAGGAATACAGATGATAGAAAAGGGAAATGTCCCGATTGGCCACAGGACGGCAGATTATTATTTTGATCTTCCGAAGGAGCTGATTGCGCAGGATCCCAATGAGGTGAGAGATGCCTGCCGGCTTTTGTGCATCGATCGGGAGACCGGCGAGCTGGAACATCGTATATTCCATGATGTCATTGATTACCTAAATCCGGGGGATACGCTTGTTCTGAACAATACAAAAGTTATTCCGGCACGGCTCCTTGGCACGAAGGAAGGGACCGGAGCGGGCGTTGAGGTGCTGCTGCTCAAGCGCCGCGAAAATGATGTGTGGGAGACACTGGTGCGTCCCGGCAAGAAGCTTCGGCCGGGGGCGATGGTCAGCTTTGGTGATGGACAGCTCCGCGGTGAAATTCTGGATGTTGTTGAAGATGGAAACCGATTGGTGAAATTCCATTATGAGGGTATTTTTGAAGAGGTTCTGGACCGACTCGGTCAGATGCCGCTTCCGCCGTACATCACACACAAGCTGGCGGACCCGAATATGTACCAGACGGTATATGCTAAGTTCGACGGAAGTGCAGCGGCGCCTACGGCGGGATTGCACTTTACGGAGGAGCTTCTGCAGAAGATACAGGATAAAGGCGTACATCTGGCATATGTAACACTTCATGTGGGACTGGGAACCTTTCGCCCGGTGAAGGTGGATGATGTAACAAATCACCATATGCATACCGAATGGTATAATGTTCCGCCGCAGGCAGCTGAGGTGATCAACCGGACGCACGCGGAAGGCGGACGTGTCATCTGTGTGGGAACAACGAGCTGCCGCACGATGGAGTCGGCGGCGGATGAAAACGGTGTGGTACAGGCCGGCGCAGATAATACATCGATTTTCATCTATCCGGGATATCAGTTTAAGGTGATGGATGGACTGATTACTAATTTCCATCTGCCGGAATCTACGTTGGTGATGCTGGTTTCCGCTTTTGCGGGACGAGAGCACGTGCTGCATGCCTATGAGGAGGCTGTGAAGGAAAAATATAGATTCTTCTCCTTTGGGGATGCGACATTTATTATGGATTTGAAGAAACGCTGATTAAAGCGTTTCCCACGCCGGATTGGTGCTAAACAATTACCCAATTTTTAACAAATCCGGATCTCACGCGGATTTCGTAAGTGTAAAGCGTGACGAAATCTGCTATGATGTGCAATGTATAAAAGGGAGCTTGCCGCAGCAGGCTGAGAGTGGACTGTAGTCGTCCAGACCTATAACCTGATTTGGATAATGCCAACGTAGGGAAAGATTGAATCGCATCATTGAATGCGGGTATGTCTTCGTTGGCATACCCGCATTTTTTACGTACATGTAAGGAGGCTTTTATGCTGGGCAATTGTATCGAGAATGTAAGGAAGAGTATTCCGCTGATTCACAACATCACCAATTATGTGACGGTGAATGACGTGGCCAATGTGCTGCTGGCCTGCGGCGGCAGTCCGATTATGGCCGATGAACCGGAGGATGCAGCAGAAATTACTGCGATCTGCGGCGGCCTGAATATCAACATCGGGACACTGAATAAACGCACGATTGAAGCGATGTTTGCCGCCGGCAAAGTGGCGGCGGATCTGCAGCATCCGATTCTTTTGGATCCGGTAGGGGCCGGTGCATCGGCCATTCGCACATCAACAGCCCTGCGGCTCATGGAAGAGCTTCCGCTGTCGGTAATTCGAGGCAATATCTCAGAGATTAAGACGCTGGCCTTGGGGAGCGGAACGACCAAAGGTGTGGATGCAGATGCGGCCGATGCTGTGACCGATGAGAATCTGGACAGATCGGTGTCATTTGTTAAAGAATTCGCACGAGAATATGGAGCCATCATTGCAATTACCGGAGCCATTGATCTGGTCAGTGACGGGACGGACTGCTATGTGATCCGGAACGGCAGGGCGGAAATGAGCAAAATAACGGGAACGGGCTGCCAGCTATCCGGCATGATGGCGGCCTTTGTAACCGCAAATCCGCAGAACCGCCTGGAGGCAGCTGCGGCCGCTGTCTGCACGATGGGGCTGGCCGGTGAAATCGGCTGGAGCCGCATGCGGGAGGGGGATGGGAATTCCACCTATCGCAACCGTATCATTGATGCCATATACAACATGGATGCAGAGACACTGGATAAGGGGGCAGTCTATGAAGTGCGATAAGGAAAATCTTCTTTTGTATGCGGTTACAGACCGTCATTGGCTGAATGGACGTGATCTTCAGGAGGTTGTTAAGGAGAGTCTGGACGGAGGAGTAACCTTCGTGCAGCTTCGAGAGAAAAATCTGGATGATGAGCATTTTCTGGAGGAGGCCAGGCAATTGCAGTGTCTGTGCCGGGAATATCATGTGCCGTTTGTGATCAATGACAACGTGGACATCTGTATGCAGATGGATGCGGATGGTGTCCACGTGGGGCAGAGCGATATGGAGGCCGGTGATGTCCGTGCCAAGCTTGGCCCGGATAAAATCATTGGGGTGTCAGCATGTACGGTTGAACAGGCGATTCTTGCGGAAAAGCGCGGAGCGGATTACCTGGGCGTGGGAGCGGTATTTCCCACCGGTTCGAAGGAAGATGCAACGCCGGTTTCCCGCGAAACGCTGCAGGACATCTGCCGGGCTGTCCATATTCCGGTGATTGCCATCGGCGGAATTACGCAGCAGAATGTGCAGAAATTAGCCGGGAACGGGATTTGCGGCATTGCTGTGATCAGTGCTATTTATGCGCAGAAGGATATTCGCCGAGCGGCTGCTGATCTGAAGAGTGCCACGCAGAAAATGGTGAATGCATGATTCGGGGAGCTGTATTTGATGTGGATGGTGTCCTTTTGGATTCCATGCAAATATGGAATGATCTGGGAGCAAGGTATCTGCGAAAGCAGGGACTTGTGCCGGAAGCCGGCCTGAATGAGATTCTTTTCTCCATGAGCATGGAACAAGGGGCGGCCTATTTGAAAAAAGCCTATTCGCTGCCGGATACGCAGGAGGAAATCGTGCAGGGCATCGGGGGGATGCTGCGTGATTTTTATTACCATGAGGTTCTGACAAAGCCGGGGGTAATGGAAGTGCTTAACTTTTTAAAAGAAAACCAGGTTGCCATGGCCCTGGCAACCTCCAGCCCGGGGGAGCATGTTGAGAGTGCTTTGAAACGAAATGGGGTGTGGGACTTTTTTGCACCGAATCTCTTTACGACCGGAGAACTGGGTGTCAGCAAGCATCAGCCTGACATCTATTACAAAGCTGCCGCGGCACTGGGTACAACGCCGCAGGAGACACTGGTTTTTGAGGATTCTCTTTATGCACTGGTCACTGCGCAGCGCGCCGGATTCCTTCCTGTCGGCGTATATGATGCTGATGGAGAAAGAAATCAGGAAGAAATGAAAAAAGCTGCGAGGCTTTACATTAAGGATTTTTATGAATTCAAAGCGCATTGGGGAGATCTGCAAAGGAAGGATGAAGAATGAGAACTGCATTGACAATCGCGGGAAGTGATTCCTGTGGAGGAGCCGGCATCCAGGCGGATATTAAGACGATGCTTGTCAATGGTGTGTATGCCATGAGCGCCGTTACGGCTCTGACGGCGCAGAATACGACCGGAGTCTCTGCAATCTTTCGGGTGACGCCGGAGTTTCTTGGACAGGAGCTGGATAGCGTTTTTACCGATATAGAGCCGGATGCGGTCAAGATCGGTATGGTCGCAGAGACAGATATGGTGCAGGTGATTGCCGGGAAGCTAAGACAGTATCAGGCGAAAAATATTGTGGTGGATCCGGTGATGGTGGCTACAAGCGGAGCGCGCCTCATCCATGAGGATGCAGTAGAGACATTGAAGAGAGAACTCTTTCCTATGGCATCGCTGCTGACGCCCAACATTCCGGAGGCGGAGGTTTTGTCCGGCTGTGCGATTGCATCGGAAGAAGAAATGATAACGGCGGCCCGCAGGATTCATGAAAGCTACGGATGCGCGGTTTTATGCAAAGGCGGCCATAGCTGTAACGATGCAAATGATCTTTTGTACTGGAATGGTGCCTATCGCTGGTTCAGCGGGCGACGAATCGATAATCCCAATACGCATGGAACCGGCTGTACGCTTTCGAGTGCCATTGCTTCCAATCTTGCCAAAGGATATCCGCTGGAGCTGGCGGTGGAGAGGGCAAAGGAATATGTCTCCGGAGCACTGGAAGCGATGCTGGATCTGGGCAGAGGGAGCGGACCTATGGACCATGGATTCGCCATTAAAAATGAATTTACAGTAACAGATACACCAAAAATTATGTTTTAAAATTGTTATTTTCGCACAGGATGTATAAGAAAGAGCAAGAAGAGGGTGGGCGAAGTACCAGAAATACGGTATACTGATTTCACATAATGAAACGTCAGCCGCAAGGGCTGCAGTTTGGAGGTAAAAATGAGTAAGAGGGTTTACAAGTTCGAAGAAGGCAATGCTAAAATGCGTGATCTTCTCGGCGGCAAAGGCGCCAATCTGGCAGAGATGACCAATCTTGGTCTGCCTGTACCGCAAGGCTTTACCATCTCCACCGAGGCTTGCACCGACTATTACAATGACGGCAAGCAGATCAACGCGGATACACAGCAGCAGATCTTTGATGCTCTGTCCTGGCTGGAGGGAATTCGCGACAAGAAGTTCGGTGACGAGAACGATCCGCTTCTGGTCTCTGTACGCTCCGGCGCACCGGTATCCATGCCGGGAATGATGGACACCATCCTGAACCTTGGTCTGAATGATATTTCCGTTGTCGGCTTTGCAAAGAAGACAGGAAATCCTCGCTTTGCATATGATTCCTATCGCCGTTTCATCCAGATGTTCTCGGATGTAGTTATGGGACAGCCGAAGACACTGTTCGATGCAATCCTTGAGGGTGAGAAGAGCAAGCACGGCTACAAGTTTGATACGGAGCTGACGGCAGAGGACCTGCAGAATGTCATCGCTGAGTACAAGAAGCTCTATAAGGATCAGCAGGGAGAGGAGTTCCCGCAGGATCCACGCGTGCAGCTGATGGAGGCGATTAAGGCCGTCTTCCGTTCCTGGGACAATCCCAGAGCGAATACCTACCGCCGCATGTATGACATTCCGTACGAGCTGGGCACCGCTGTCAATGTGCAGTCCATGGTATTCGGCAATATGGGAAATACCTCCGGTACCGGCGTAGCCTTTACAAGAAACCCTGCAACCGGCGCAAAGGGAATCTTCGGTGAGTACCTGATCAATGCGCAGGGTGAGGACGTGGTAGCCGGCATCCGCACGCCGCAGCCCATTACAAAGCTCGGCGAGGATCTTCCGGAGTGCTATGAGGAGTTCCTTGCAATTGCACACAAGCTGGAAGACCATTACAAGGATATGCAGGATATGGAGTTTACCATCGAGGATGGCAAGCTGTTCTTCCTGCAGACCAGAAACGGCAAGAGAACCGCACAGGCAGCCATTCAGGTTGCGTGCGATCTGGTGGATGAGGGCATGATCGATGAGAAAACAGCCGTAACCCGTATCGAGCCGGCATCTCTGGATCAGCTGCTGCATCCCGGGTTTGATCAGTCCAAGCTTGAAAGAGCAGAGGAAATCGGCCAGGCACTTCCGGCATCTCCGGGAGCTGCTGCAGGACGTGTATACTTTAGCGCAGAGGATGCCGTTGCTGCACATTCCGCAGGAAACCGTGTCATTCTGGTTCGTCAGGAGACCTCTCCGGAGGATATTGACGGTATGCATGCTGCGGAGGGCGTTCTGACCATGCGCGGCGGCATGACCTCTCATGCGGCCGTTGTGGCAAGAGGAATGGGAACCTGCTGCGTTTCCGGTTGCGGCGATATGCGTGTGGATGAGGAGAGAAAGTTCTTTGAACTGAGCGGCCACAAGGTAAAAGAGGGAGATTTCATCTCGCTGGACGGCTCCACTGGTAAGATTTATCTGGGCGATGTTCCGACTGTAGAGGCAACCATTTCCGGCAACTTCCAGAGGATCATGGACTGGGCAGACAAGTACCGCGTGCTCCAGGTTCGCACCAACGCAGACACGCCGGAGGATGCAGCCAATGCAGTACACCTTGGCGCAGAAGGCATCGGTCTTTGCCGTACCGAGCATATGTTCTTTAACCCGGATCGTATTCCGAAGATCCGCAAGATGATCCTTTCGGATACGACAGAGGAGAGAGAGGCTGCGCTGAATGAATTGATTCCGTTCCAGAAGGGCGACTTCAAGGGCATTTACAAGGCTATGGAGGGAAGACCGGTTACCATCCGCTTCCTGGATCCGCCGCTGCATGAGTTCGTGCCGAATACGCCGGATGAAATCAAGGCGATGGCTACGGAGATGAATCTGACGGTTGATGAGGTGCAAAGACGCTGCGATGATCTGAAGGAGTTCAACCCGATGATGGGACACCGCGGCTGCCGTCTGTCAGTTACCTTCCCTGAAATTGCAAGAATGCAGACCAGAGCGGTTATGGAGGCTGCCATTGAGGTGAAGGAAGAGTGCGGCTATGATATCGTTCCCGAGATCATGGTTCCTCTTGTCGGCGATGTAAAGGAGCTTTCCTTTGTAAAGAAGGAAATTGTTGCTACTGCTGAAAAGGTAAAGGAAGAGAAGCATTCTGACATTACCTATCACATCGGTACGATGATTGAGATTCCGCGTGCGGCACTGATGGCGGATCAGATTGCTCAGGAGGCAGAGTTCTTCAGCTTTGGTACCAATGACTTGACGCAGATGACCTTCGGCTTCTCCCGTGATGATGCCGGCAAGTTCCTGCAGGATTATTACAAGTCCAAGATTTACGAGCAGGATCCCTTCGCACATCTGGATCAGAACGGCGTTGGTCAGCTGATTCAGCTTGCAGTAGAGAAGGGCAAGAAGGTTCGCCCGGACATTCACCTTGGAATCTGCGGTGAGCACGGCGGTGATCCGGCTTCCATTGAATTCTGCAACCGCGTAGGTCTGACCTATGTCAGCTGCTCACCGTTCCGTGTTCCGATCGCAAGACTGGCAGCAGCACAGGCGGCGATCAAGCAGCAGTAAACGATAATTTTTGCCAGCGAAAATAAAATGATGCCAGGGGCAACAGTACTGTCGCCCCTGGCAATATGTGTGCAGTGAGGATGCTCGTCATCCTCGCTGTATTTTTTATCTCCACGCTGGCTTTCCCTTTTCTCCCCTCAACAGTGCCGATAATGGCTTGCTAATAATCCTTGCTTAGCAGAAAATCCGCCAGATGCACGATCCTGATACCGTTGATGTTGCCTGCGGCCAGTTCGTCCATCGTCACCACATACTTCGGGTAATGATCTCTGATCTCCAGCAGATTGGCGACCTCCCGGTCGGAGTCTTCCGGCAGATTGCGGCATACCTGTACATAGATACGCTCGTCACGCTGCACAGCCACGAAGTCGATCTCTTTGGTGGCGTTTTTGCCGATATACACATCATAGCCCTTCCGCCGAAGCTCGAAGTATACGATGTTCTCCAACATGGCGGCAACAGATTTCGGATTAAAGCCCATCCTGCAGTATTTGAGAGAAGCGTCCGCAAGATAGAACTTTTCTTGCGTTTTGAGGACAGTCTTGCCCTGCATATCGTATCGCTGGCAGCGGTAGATTACAAATGCCTTCTCCAACCACTCCAGATAGTTATAAACTGCTTCCACCGAGAGGGAGCGTCCTTCGCCTTTCATGAATTTCACGATGGCGTTGGCGGAAAAAGTCTTGCCGACATTCTCCACGACATACTTCACCACACGGTTAAACAGGTCAAAGTTTGTGATATTGTGCCGCTTGGTGATGTCATTTGTAATAACGGAATTGTAGATACCCTCGACGATTTGGTAGGACGAACGCTCATCAAAATTTCCGAGCGCAACGATGGGAAAGCCGCCCATACGGATATACTCGTTCAAAAGCTCTTTCGACGTGCGCCCACTGTCCTTTTTGAACTCCAGATATTCAGCAAAGGACAGCGTAAAAACAGGGATGGAGATATAACGTCCTGTCAGATAGGTGGAGATTTCGCTGGACATCAGCTTAGAGTTGGAACCGGTCACATAAATATCGGTATTGGAATCCTCCAGCAGACTGTTGACCGCCTTTTCCCAGCCATCCACCTCCTGCACCTCGTCCAGCAGAAGATAGTAGCGCTCGCTGTCGGTCATTTTCTCCCTGATGTCACGGAACATCTGCTTGGCGGTCATGCTGTCATCCAGCTCTTCCGAAGTATAGCGTAGCTGGATCACATGGTCTGCCGCAATGCCGCTGCAGAGCAGGTCGTCTTTCAGCATATCCAAAATAGTGGATTTTCCACAGCGGCGAATTCCGGCAAGGATCTTCACCAGCGGTACATCCCGATAGGTTTTCAGTATATCCAAATAGTGGGGTCTAACTATCATGGTATCGCCTCCTTACCTTTGATATAGCCAAAAACATTGCTGCGGTCAATGGTTTTTGCTGAAATTCCGAAAAAACTTTTTGAATAGAGTATCTTTTTTGACTCGTTTTGCGTTTCTATCAGCAAGAAACCTAAGAGTGTTGAATTTTCAACACTCTTAGGTTTCTATAATCATAGCGAGGGGGGGACTTGAACCCTCGACACCGCGGGTATGAACCGCGTGCTCTAGCCAGCTGAGCTACCTCGCCATATCATCCGCTACATCGCTGCAGCTCACTTAATATACGAAATTATGGGGAAGATGTCAACAGTTTTTTGAAAAAAATCACGAAGTTATAAGCCATAAATGATAATGTCCTGGTATACCACAAGTGAAAATGTCCCCGATCATTTTTCGGGATCAAAATTAAAACATAATCTGGAACAGATACGGTTCTTTTTGATATACTACCTGTAAAGCCATCTAATCAATGCACATGTTAGTCACCGCTTGGTTTTCCGTTGGAAAGCTTCAATCCGGTTGACGACAGAACACACGTGGGTGGATGAGCAGATATCTTTATCGCAGGGCCTGGCTGCCCGGAAAAGGAGAAAAGATGGAAAGAGAAAAGAAGGAAAAGATGCAGCAGATTGCAGCACAGCCGGAGATTCAGCAGAAGATTGCTGAAATTGAGAAAAACGGAGAACCTACAGCGGCTGTTATTCTGGATTTCTGGAAGGAACAGGGGATTGAGCTGACAGAGGCGGATCTGGATGACCTTGTTCAGGAAATATCAGATGCTGAGCTGGATGATGTTGTCGGCGGAATAAGCGTGGAACGCAAGATAAAGGTTCAGACGTACGCAGCGCAGAATGCAAGTGCAACCGCTGAGGCTGTTCAATCGGTTAGTAATGCATGCAATTCTGTCCTGGGCTTCAAGCTCGCTTCGCTGCAGAGTGTAAGGATTATCAGAAGATAATTTTCACGGTAACTATATCTTGGAGAGATCTGTCAAAACCGCCTGAGACGTACTTCTTGCAAGTGCGTCCGGGCGGTTTTCTGTGCAAAAATGTGGTCACGCAGCATCCGTCTTGATTTTGACACTCGAAAATGCCTGATGGCATTTTCTGCATGCATTCGGAAAAACTCGATGTGGTAGAATAGATGCGATGTTTTATACCTATCGAAATCAGGAGGCAAGACAGTGAAGATCATTCGTTTTATCGGCGCGGGAGCCCTGGGACTTTTATTCGCGGATCAGATGCGCCGGAACATGCCGGAAGGCGGGAAAGTCGAATTTGTCATGGATGCGGACCGGCTGGAACGGCATCGGAAGGATATCTACACGATAAACGGTGAAGAGGTGCGTTTTGATATGCTCACTCCGGAGCAGGCACAGGAGGAGGGACCGGCGGATATGATCCTTGTCGGGGTGAAATACCCGCAGCTGGCTTCGGCAATGGAGACGATGGATTCATCCGTGGGCGAAGATACCATCCTTCTGTCAATGATGAACGGTGTGGACAGCGAGGAGCTCCTGGGGAAGAAATTTGGAAGAGAAAAGGTTCTGTTCAATGTTTCACAGGGAATGGATGCACAACGATACGGTACCAGCCTGACGTATACGCAGCACGGGTATTTGTACATCGGCGTACCGTCTGAGGAGCAGTTGGCAGTTCTGGATGCACAGAATTCTCTCCCGCAGGAACAGGCCAAGGAACTGCATCAGACACTCTTGGCGAAGCTGGATGCGGTTTGCAGTTTTTTTGATGAAAGCGGTGTCTCCTACGTGAGAGAGGAGGATATCCTTCACCGGATCTGGAGCAAATTCATGCTGAATGTGGGCTGCAATCAGGTTTGCATGGTGGCGGACAAGGGATATGGACCGTGTCTGGAGCCGGGGAGTCTTGAATTTGCGCTGATGACAGGGGCCATGCGCGAGGTTTGCGTTTTGGCACAGGCCAAGGGCATTTCGGTAGGAGAGAAGGAGCTTGCGGAGTATATTGCTCTGGAAAAGACACTGGACCCGAATGCGGTTCCGTCGATGGGACAGGACCGGCGCCAAAAACGGCCCTCGGAGGTCGAAATGTTTGCCGGCACGGTAATTCGGCAGGGACGAGAGCTAGGGCTGGAAATGCCGGTCAATGAGTATCTTCTGCGCAGAGTGCGGGAGATTGAAGGGCAATATGAAATTTAAGACATTGCAGCCCGGGATTTGACTGAACCTGCTGGGACAGGCGTATGGTGAAGAAGGAAAAAGGAGGAATAACCAATATGAAGAATAAAGTGGCAGCACTGCTGCTGGCTGTTGGAATGGGAGCGACGGTTGTCGCATGCGCGGGCGCTGACAATACGTCTGCATCGGCGGTTGATACAGACGATGCGGTTACAACGGATACGGCGGATGCAGCGGTTACAAACGATACAGTGGATACTGCAGGGACAGAGGCATCGGAAGAGGTAACCGAGGACAACGAGAATGCAGCATCGGACTCGGTGACGGTGAGCGGCAACGTATTGACGACACCCTACTTTTCTGTGACGGTCCCTTCTGATTGGGAAGGAGATTACAGCTGGGATGTGTACCAGACGACGGATGAATCTGATGCCGAATCCTATACACTGAGCTTTTATTGCACGGCCGCTAAGGATAACGGTGAGGGCGGCTTCGTGTGCGGCGTTGTTTATCAGACAGCTCCGCCGGAGTTCATCGAGTATGTCGGCGGTGATTTCATCTGCGGGGTGAAGATCGGTGAGAGCAGCGATGTGGACGGTTATATTGCGGTTTCGGTCCCTTCGGATGTGCAATGCGGTGAGAATACGCAGTCGGCGTATGAAAAGCTGTCCGGCAGCATGGACAAGCTGGAGAACTCAATCACGCTTCCGGAAGGCTTTCAGCGTGTGGATATGACCTATGCAGAGGCAATGGCCTCTGTGGAGCGGGAGACCTACGGGGTGATTGCAGATGCCTCCATGCACTCCTTCACAATGGTGACGTATTCCGGCGAGTTTGTCACCATCAGCGGAGAGGACATCAGTACCGGAAATCTCGCGGGAGGAATACAGGTCGGTCATTGCTACCGGATGAAGTATAAGGGCCTTCTTGGAAACGAGGGGGATGCCTCGAACATTACCTTTGAATCCCTGGAAAATACGGATGCAGAGACCCCGGAGAAGGACTACGAGGCTATGTATACAGCCACGCAGGTACAGCTGGCACTGCACATGGAGAGTCTGGATATGTTGTCGTCTGTCTGCAGCTTTCCATTGACATTGGACGGCCGGCAAATCGCTTCGGCAGATGAGCTTGCCGGCTTGAAGTTTGCGGATGTGGTTTCAGAGGATCTTGCACGCAACGTGCAGTACTGTGATCTGTACGACGCAGAATTAACGGGGGATACCTTTAGTATCTCTCTCCTGGGAGAGGCACCGGAGGTTGTTATATCCAAGACGGCAGACGGATACTGGACAGTCACGGCGATCCGGAATAAATAGAATAAGTGTAACTATTCAGAGCCAAGCAAAATTTCATAAATCAGACGTGAAATGCTTGCAT
>CAVBQH010000003.1:0-8264 GCA_963597485.1 Acutalibacteraceae bacterium | reverse complement strand
ACCATGCAGTACGTGGTGCTGGCCCTGGTGCCGGCCATTGTGATGGCCACCGTTTACTTTGGCTTCGGTGCGCTTCTTCGCGTGGTGCTGGGCGGTGTATTCTGCTGGGCATCGGAGTATCTCTATGACAAGGTCATGAAGAAAAAGGACACGACGGGCGACTGCTCGTTTGCTGTGACCGGCGTGATCCTGGCTCTGAACCTGCCGGCGAACTTCCCCATCTGGATGGAAGCCATCGGCTGCGTGGTTGCCATTGTCATCGTGAAATGCCTCTACGGCGGCCTTGGCAAAAATATCGCAAACCCGGCCATCGTTGGTCGTATTGTGCTGCTTTTGTCCTTTACGTCCTATATGACGAGCTGGCCGCTTACGACCTTTCAGAAGGCGGCAGCGGGCGTGGATGCCGTGACCGGTGCTACGCCCCTGGGTGAGCTTTCGGACGGCGCAGCGGTTCTTCCGTCCCTGATGGATATGCTGATCGGCAACATCGGCGGTGCCATGGGTGAGACCTGCACCATTGCAATCCTGCTGGGCGGCGCGTTCCTGATCTGGAAGAAGATCATCAGCCCGATTATTCCGCTGACCTATATCGGTACGGTCTTTGTTTTTTCTCTCATTTATTATGCCTGTGTCGGCGGCGCAGGACAGTACGGGGCGCTTGGCATGGCGGTATTCGAGGTTCTGGCCGGCGGCGTGTGCTTTGGTGCATTCTTCTGCGCAACGGATTACGTCACCTCGCCGATTATGGACCGGGGCAAGTATATTTATGCTGTCGGATGCGGACTCTTTACCATGATCATCCGCCTGTTCGCCTCCTATCCGGAGGGCGCATCGTTTGCCATTCTGTTTATGAATGCGATGACACCTCTGATTGACCGCCTTGTGATTCGTCAGTATTACGGCGTAGCCAAAAAGGAAAAGGAAGAGAAGAAGGCGCAGAAAAAGGCCGCAGCCGATGAGAAGGGAGGCGCGAAGGCATGAGTAAAAATCCCCAGGCTGCAGCAAACGCAGCAGAAGAGAATTTCGGGAAGGAGTACGTATATCCCGTTGTAATTCTGGTTGTGATCAGTGTGATCACAACAGCGCTCCTTGCCATTACGAATTTCGTATCGGCGCCGATTATCACGAAGAATCAGGAGGCCTCTGCCACCGCTACCCGCAGGGAGCTTCTGTCGGATGCGGATTCCTTTACGGCGGTTGACACCGAGTATGCCGTGTCCGAAGACCAGTCTGCAGAGGTGACAGAGGTCTATAAGGCAGACAACGGCGCAGGCTATGTCATGACCGCACAGACCAAGTCCTTCGGCGGCACTTTGACTATGATGGTTGGTCTCGACAGCGACGGTGCGATCACCGGCGTAGAGGTGACTGACAGTTCGGATACGCCGGGTGTTGGCTCCAAGGATACGCAGCCGGACTACCTCGCGCAGTACGATGGTCTGACAGAGCTGACCGCACAGGATGTTAAAAAAGAAACTGTCACCACCCAGGATGGCACAGCCTTTGAGTATATTACCGGAGCATCGGTATCCGGCACCGCCATCCATAAGGGCGTGTATGTGGCACTGGAGCAGTATAAGATGTTAGGAGGTGCCAACTAATGGAAGCAGTACAGAAGAAATCTAAATTCAGTATCCTGACCAACGGCCTGATTAAGGAGAATCCGGTTCTGGTGCTGGTCATCGGTACCTGTCCGACGCTGGCAACCTCGACCTCCGTGGAGACCGGTCTTGGTATGGGACTTGCCGCAACCGCGGTTCTGGTGTGCTCCAACATGGCCATCGCCGCACTCCACAAGCTGATTCCCGACAAGGTCCGCATTCCTTGCTTTATTACGGTAATCGCCGGCTTTGTTACCATCGTGCAGATGCTGCTGCAGGCGTTTGTGCCGTCACTTTATTCGGCACTTGGTCTGTATCTGCCGCTGATCGTTGTTAACTGTATCATCCTGGGACGCGCGGAGATGTTCGCTTCCAAGAATACCGTGGGGGATTCGGCACTGGACGGCCTTGGCATGGGCCTTGGCTTTACGCTGACGCTGTGCGTTATGGGCTCGATTCGTGAGATCCTGGGTTCCGGCACCTGGCTTGCCGGCGACTGGTTCGGACTGGCTCCGGGCTTTAAGGGAATTCCGATTCTTTCGAACTTTATTCCAGGCATGTCGATTATGACGATGGTGCCCGGCGGCTTCTTTGTGTTCGCCTGTGTAATGGCCTTTGTCCATTACATCACAAGAGACAAGTCTAAGATCCGCAAGGACTTTGGCTGCAGCGCATGTGCGAACGAGAGCGCATGCTCTCCGGAGCGCAAGGCTTCTAAGAGTGGTTCCTGCGGCGGCGAGCTGGATGAGAAGACCAAAGAGGCCATGAAGATTGCCAAGGCTGCAGAAGAGAAGGCGGCCGCAGCACCGGCAGGTGCAGTAAATGCGGCGGGAGCGTCTCCGGCAGTAGCGAATAAGGAGGTGAAGTGATCATGAGCTTTACGAAACTGATTCTGATCATCATCTCGATGGTCCTGGTCAACAACTATCCGCTGGCACAGTTCCTGGGCATCTGCCCGTTCCTGGGCGTATCCAAGGACCTTGACAGTGCCAAAGGCATGGGCATTGCGGTTACGCTCGTTATGGGTCTTGCCTCGATCGTGACCTTCCCGATCCAGCAGCTTCTGTTGTCATGCGGCATTGAGTACATGCAGACCGTTGTTTTCATTTTGGTCATCGCAGCACTCGTACAGTTCATTGAGATGTTCATGAAGAAAAACATGCCGTCTCTGTATACATCACTGGGAATTTACCTTCCTCTGATCACAACCAACTGTGCCGTTCTGGGTGTGTGCATTTCCAATACCGAGGATTACACGGTGGCAGCGGTTGGCTCCTTTGGAGCGGCCTATGTCTATGCCATCATTCAGGGCTTTGGCGGCGGCCTTGGCTTTTGGTTTGCCATGATGATCATGGCGGGCGTGCGCACCAAGCTCCAGGATCAGAGTGCGGTACCGGAGGCCTTCCAGGGCGTGCCCATCATTCTGACCACGGCAGCTATTTTGTCCCTGGCCTTTATGGGCTTTTCGGGGATGATCTGATGGATTGTGCTGTTCAGCCAGGACCCGTCGCCGGCGTCAGCATTGTACCTGTGTATTTCAGTGGAAAGGAAACATAAGTTATGGGAATCATAATGATAGCAATCATTCTGATCCTTGTGGTGAGCCTGATCGCAGGCCTTCTTCTGTCCTATGCCTCGAAGGTATTCGCAGTGAAGGAGGATCAGCTCTTTCTGGATCTAAGAGAACAGCTCCCAGGCGCCAACTGCGGCGGTTGCGGTTATGCAGGCTGTGATGACTATGCGCATGCGTTGGCAGCGGGGAAGGATGCGGCGGAGCCGGTTTCCTGTACCAAGTGTGCCGTCGGCGGTCCTGCCGTAGCGGCGAAGCTTGCGGAGGTCCTTGGAACTTCGGCAGGAGATGTGGAGCGTCAGGTTTCCTTTGTTGCCTGCAATGGTACAAAGGATAATGCGAAGACGCTGTATGAATATGCCGGGCGGATTGAGAGCTGCAAGGCGGCCAAGAACCTTTTCGGCGGCAGCAAGGAATGTGCCTACGGATGTCTTGGCCTTGGAGACTGCGTCAAGGTATGTGAGTTTGATGCCATCCACGTGGTAAACGGTGTGGCGGTTGTGGACGCTTCGGTGTGCACAGCCTGCGGCAAGTGCATCAAGACCTGTCCGCAGCATCTGATTTCGCTCAAGCCGGTATCGGAGAAGGTTCTGGTGCAATGCTCCAACAAGGATCTTGGCAAGGCGGCTATGGCGGTATGTAAGACCTCCTGCATCGCATGTCATATGTGCGAACGGACATGCCAGCACGACGCGGTACATGTGGTTGATAATGTCGCAGTCATCGATCCGGCTAACTGCGTCGGCTGCGGTGACTGCGCGGCCAAGTGTCCGAAGCACGCCATTCTGAATCTGGCCTTAAAGGCCGGTGCGTAGGAGAAAATGCCATCGGGCATTTTTGAGTATCAAATTCGAGATGAGGCATGAGTAGTTGCTTCACCTGAATCTTAAACGCCCCCTGCACAGGGGGCGTTTTCTTGTATAGAATCTGCTACACTTGGAATGAGCGTTTGACGGTATGATAAGGGGACGTAAGGCATAGCGGAGGGAATTGTGAACATAGAAGAAAAGCGAATCAGACAGCATTCCATTCATCATAATCTGCGCCTTCTGGTGGCTGCAGCAATGCTTCCGTTCCTGGGCGTTGCGCTGTACCTGCTGTATGCGCTGCTTTCCTACAGCAATGCGTATGATCGGGTTGTAAGGAACATGACGATGGCCAATACCTATAATCTTTCGTTCAAGGAAGAAATGGATGAGAATCTGTACAAGATTGTAGTCAGCGGAACGAAGTTTGATGAAATTGAGAATGCAGAATCCTTAATGGATCCCTATGTGCAGCTGGAGGAGCTGGAGGGGGATTTTCAGGAGCTGGAGACTATTACGACTGATATGACGTCCCGTCGCTGGCTGCAGAATCTTCTGCGCAATATTGATACGTTGCGCGAACGAATTAATGATATTCGCGTAAATCTGCAGGAGGGCGGGCATTACGATGAGAACATCGAGATGCTGGACAACAACATCTATATTCTCACGGAGCTGATTCAGGATGATATTCAATACTATATCTATTACCAGACGCAGAGTATGGATCTGATGCGCACAGCATTGAACCAACAGGCATTTACCTTCATTGTTTGCATGGGTGTGCTCCTGGTGGTTTTTTGCGGCTTCGTATCGCTGATTGAAACACGAATTACCCGCAGCATTCTGTATCCGATTCAGGAGCTAAGCCAGGTGACCAGAAGAATAGCGCAGGGAGACTTTGATGTGCGCGCCGGAGAAGGGGGAAACGATGAGACAGCTGCGCTCTCTGCCAGTGTCAACGACATGGCACAGCACCTTTCTGTCATGGTGGCTAAGATTCGGGAGGATGAACGAAAAATGCGAAAGGCGGAGCTGCGTCTTTTGCAGGAGCAGATTAATCCGCACTTTCTCTACAACACGCTGGATGCAATTGTCTGGCTGATTGAGGATGGAAAGACAGAACAGGCGGAGAATATGGTGGTCTCGTTGTCTTCCTTTTTTCGGACGGTGCTGTCAAAGGGACGGGAATTTATCAGTGTTCGCGAAGAGGAGCAGCACGTTCGAAGCTATCTGGAGATCCAGCAGGCGCGTTATCAGGATATTCTGTGCTACGAGATATGCATTGATCCGGAATTATATTCCTGCAAAACATTAAAAATGACACTGCAGCCACTGGTGGAAAATGCGCTGTATCATGGGATTAAGAACAAACGGGGCGGCGGGACAATACGCATCCGGGGAGAACGGGAGGGAGCGCTGATACGCTTTGCCGTAGAGGATGACGGGATCGGAATGAGCCGGGAGGAGCTGGGGCATCTTCGAGAGGAAATAAAAAAGCCCTGCAAGGAAACGGATAAGGGCTTTGGCATGGCGAATGTCAACGAGCGGATTCAAATGAATTTTGGCATCAACTACGGATTGACTGTGGACTCGGAGGAGGGACATGGAACGAGAGTGGATGTTGCCATTCCGGCACTACCTCTTTGCCCGCAGCAGAGGGATACGGTGTCGGAAACGGAGAGGATCAGTGAGGAGGAGTTGTCCGCAAGCGGTGACAGCTTTTATGCAGGAGCGGCTTCTGTGACGAACGCGGTATAAGAGAAAGGGCAGACGAAGGTATGAAAGCACAAAAGTGGTGGGGGATCAGGATTCTGCCAGTCGTCCTGCTCGCGTGTACGATGGCTGTGGTGAGCGGCTGCAGTCCGTTTGATCCTGCGGCAGCAGCTTTGCAGCAGGAAAAGACGCAGGTGGGCAGCGAATCACTGATCAGCGTCGGGTTTTCACAACTTGGCAGCGAATCAATTTGGAGAACGGCCAATACGAATTCGGTTCGGGAGACGCTGACCGAGGAAAACGGTTATTTCCTTTTGTACGATAATGCAAGGCAAATGCAGGATAAGCAGATTAAAGCACTGCGCAGCTTTATTTCACAGCGGGTGGATGTCATTGTCTTTTGTCCGGTTCGCGAGAGTGGATGGGAGACGGTTCTTGAGGAGGCAAATGAAGCACAGATTCCGGTCATCGTGCTGGATCGTGCCATCTCGGTGAGTGATGCGTCTCTTTATACCTGTTTTGTCGGGGAAGATATGCGGGAGGAAGGTGTGAAGGCAGGCAAGTGGCTGGAGGAGGATCTGGAGAAACGAGGGCTGGCTAAGGAGGAGATTAACATTGTTGTCCTGCAGGGAACAGCGGAATCCTCTGCACAGATCGGCAGATCCGGCGGTTTTAATGCAATCGCTGCCCGCCATTCCAACTGGCATCTGACGGCGCAGAATGGAGGAGATTTTACGGAGGCTAAGGGAAAGGAAGTGATGGAACGCTTCCTTCGGGAGTTTGACAAAATTGATGTCATAGTAGCGCAGAATGATGATATGGCATTTGGAGCTATTGAGGCCTTGGAGGAAGCAGGAATTCGTCCCGGAAAGGATGTGACACTGATTTCGTTTGATGGCTCCAGGGAAGCATTGGAATATGTGGCAGAAGGTAAAATTAATGTGGATGTAGAGTGCAACCCTTTGTCCGGAACGCTTCTGTCCTCGGTTATTCAACGTCTGTCGGACGGACAATCGGTGGAAAAGGAATACTATATGGAGGAAATGGTCTTTACACGGGATAATGTGGATGAATATATAGAGGATCGGCAGTACTGAGAAGGTCCGGATGGGGGAAATTATGTGGAAGGTGTTTCTGGTAGAGGATGAGACGGTGGTTCGGGAGAGTCTTCGTGACAACATTCCGTGGGAGGAGTATGGCTTTGAATTTGCAGGAGAAGCCGGTGACGGGGAGAGTGCGCTTCCACAGATTCGAAAGGCAAGGCCGGATGTCCTGATTACGGATATCAAAATGCCGTTTATGGATGGGCTGTCCCTGTGCCACATCGTCGGAAGGGACTATCCTTCCATGAAGATGATCATCATGAGCGGCTACGATGATTTTGAATATGCAAGACGGGCAATTCGTGAGGGCGTGGAACAGTATCTGTTAAAGCCTATTACCAGAAAGAGCATGCGGGATGCACTGATGGAGGTGCGACAGAAGCTGGAAAACGAACAGGAACAGGCCAGATACGTAGAACAGTACCGGCTGGAGAGTCGCGAATATGAGCAGCTTCAGAGGCGAGAGTTTCTGGAGAAGGTATTCAGCGGAAGGGCATCGATCGAGACCATTTATGAAGAGTCCGGAAAACTGGGACTTGATATCAGTGCAGAGGCGTTTGGATGCATTCTGTTCACCTTTCATGACAAGCGACAGGATCAGAACGAGCAGAATGCAGCAGACTCGGAAGCGTATCAAAGGACAATGGATGAGCTGGGGATGTTTTTCCTGCGGTCTCCGGCATACATTATGAGCGGATGGTCGCTGAGCACCTTTGCGGTGATAGTCAAAGGAACCGCGGAGTCAGTTCCGGTGTACACCCAGCGTGCTGTGGAGCGGATTGAGCAGGTCTGTGGGAGCAGAAAGGAGCTTATCTGGTATGTGGCGGCCGGAGAACCGGTGGCGCGTTTTAGTGAACTGCGCAGCTGCTACGCACAGGCCAATCATGCCTTTGCCTGCCGGTATCTGATGCCGGACACGCATGTTCTGACCAAGGAGGCAGCAGAGGCGCTTACAGCAGACGGCAAGGAGAAGGGAACGATCCTGAACGTGGACGCATCCCGTATGGATACATCTGTGATCCGTGGATTTTTAAAGGAGGGGCAGATTCCTGAAATTTCGGAATTTACAGAACGTTACCTGGCAAGCTTCGCAGATGTGACCGGTTCTAAGATTTTCCGAAATTATATGGCGTTGAACATCCGGTTTGAAGTGCTGGCTTTTATCCAGGGACTGGGATTTCAGCAGGAGGAATTTACCGAAGGACTGGATGAGCGCGTGCGGAGCTTTTCGCTGGAAGTGAAGGATTTGGAACCGTACCTTGAGAGTCTTCTTCAGAAGGCCCTGGAGTACCGTGACCGGGAATCCAACCGACAGGGAAATCGGGTGCTGCAGGAAGCTATGCGATATCTGGAGGAGAATTACAGCAATCCTGAGATGTCGCTGAATCTGACCGCTGCGCAGGTGGGCGTGAGTGGTTCGTACCTGTCCTCATTGTTCAGTAAGGAGTCGGGGAAGACCTTTGTGGAG
>CAVBQH010000002.1:0-42685 GCA_963597485.1 Acutalibacteraceae bacterium | reverse complement strand
CCCATACTACCGGTCACTTCCTCTCTTCCAGGCGAATCCCCTTGTGCATGATGCCAAGGGCCTGCCGCAGGGACAGCTGCACGCACATTACCTTGCGGTGCGCCATCAGAAAGCGAAGCGCCATCGCACCGGCAAGCCGGCCGTACAAATCGCGGTATAAGACGCCTCTGTCGTAGAAGAACTTCTCGTTATAGCCTTCAAACCACGTAGAGCTTTCATCCTCCCTAGCGCTCTCGTGGCCGATTTCCACCGGTACCGCCCAGATCCTCAGTCCCTTTTTCAGACAGTCATGAAGGAACAGGCTGTCCTCTCCGTTGGAATAGGGTGCCCCGCCGCCATACAAAAGAGAAAACCATACGTTGGCTCTTCGCAAGGGATCGAGTCTGGCTGCCATCGCATACGTAGGATACCGGCCATAGTTATACCAGCGCACGCGCTTACGCCGCCGGTTCTCGTAGGTACGCCGACTCTCCACCGCATGCACATTGAACATCAGGATGTCGGCCTGCGGATTCTCCTCGAAGGCCTTCAGCACCGATTCCTCGTAGTCATCGTCGTAGACTATATCCTCGTCCGCGAACAGGACAATCTCCGCCGTTGCGCGCATCAGCGCATTGTTGCGGTTTCTGCCAACCCCGCGCTCATTAAAGGCCAGTGTCCGGATCCGATGTCCCTTCCGCTCGAACTCGCTGTAGGACACCTCCTGGCACTGGTTGCAGATCAGGGCATCCGTGGACAGATTCATGCGGTCCGCCAGCGTGATGTCATTTTCCTGCAGCGCCGCAACCAGAACCTCCAGGTGCTGTCGTTTCTCCTTGCCGGTGATGGGATCCGTTTTTCCCAGATCGATGCGGTTGTAAACTCTACTTTCGTCCATAGTATTTTTTCAGATAGGTGCCCTCTGTCTCGGCCAGAACCAGGCAGGACACCTTGCATTCCTTCGCAATAAGCTGCGCATGAAGATGCTCCGTCACCGCGGCATTTCTTTTACCAAAGGGCACCGCCAGGCAAAGCTGCGTCCCCTGCCGCTCTTCTGCGCCCTGCGCCAGCACCTGTGCCGAAGCCGCCGCCTCTGCCGCGATGCCATATCGCTTCTGCAGTGCAAGCGCCGTCTTTTCTGCCAGCGCATCCTCCTCTGCAATCACGAGGAGCCGTGCTGTCCCCAATGTTCGGGCAGCTTCCTCGTTTTCCCTCTCCAGAAATTCCGGAAGGACTCCGTCCTTTTTAGACGTCTCCTGACAAAGCGTGAAGAGAACCGGAAGGCCATATCGGTCTGTGGCCTCCTCCGGACAATACACGCCGCCGTTTAGAAGCTCACACAGCCAGACAGCCGCAGCCGAAATCAAAAATCCAAGAATAGCCCCGAGAACAACTGCCCCCTGGCTTCTGTCCTTCACTGTAACCGGCTCCACATCGCCGGAGGAGAGGAATTCTATGCTCTCAAACTGCTCCGCAGTATGTCCGTAGCGCACAAGCGCGTCCTGCATCGCATTCGTCAGCTCCTGCACCGTCTGCGGATCCTGGTCTGTAACCTGAATGGTCAGAAGCCGAACATCCGACAGAATCTGTGCCTCAATATCCTCCCTGGCCTGCTCCAGTGTCACACCGTCCGAAAGCTCCGATTCCAGAACCTGTGAAATAGCCGGCACCGAGAAAATCAGATCATTCCACGTATAGTCGTTGTAGTAGTCCTGTACATTTCCTGCGTCGTCCGCCGCAAAGGTCAGATAGAACTTAGAGGTCTGCCGATACTGACGCTGGCCGGAAAGGCCAAGCCACAACCCCATATAGAGAATCACCGCTGCCAGTGCTCCCATCACGGTGCCGGCGGGAATCCACCACAGCTGACCGCGAATGCGAAGCCAGAGGCTGCGCCGGTTTATTCTCTCGTCCAAATGAGCCGCACTTGTTCGTTCCTGATTCATGACCCTCCGATTACTCTTGTGCCTCTGCCCTGCTCCTCGCTGCCGTCCATCGCGGTCACCTGTCCGTCCGCCACGCCCTCGGTTGCCTCCGGCGTGAACAGAATCTTCAGCGTCAGCAGCATCAGCTTCAGATCCAACCCGATGGAATAATTCTGAATGTAGGTCAGGTCGAGCTTGAGCTTGTCGTACGGCGTTGTATTGTACTTGCCATATACCTGCGCGTATCCCGCAAGCCCCGCCTTTACCTTCATACGGTACACGAACTCCGGCATCTCTTTCACATACTGCGCAATGATTTCCGGGCGCTCCGGCCGCGGGCCGATAAAGGACATCTCACCCTTAAGAATATTGATCAGCTGCGGCAGCTCATCGATGCGGACTGCCCGGATAAAGTGCCCGATGGGCGTAATCCGGTCGTCGTGCTCCGAGGAAAGCCTTGCTACGCCGTCCCGCTCCGCATCCACCCGCATACTGCGGAATTTGATGATTTTAAATTCCTTCTGCCCTATGGTGCATCGAACCTGCTTGTAGAATACCGGTCCGTGATCATAGCACTTGATCAGAATCGCCGTGATCAGGAAAAAGGGTGACGTCAAAACCAGCAAAATCAATGCACAGACAATGTCGATGGCCCGCTTGCAGAAGCGCTCGCCAAAGCTAAGGGCATATTCCCTGGTCAGATAGATCGGCGTATCGAACAAATGAAGCTGCGCCGAGCCCTTCACCAGTACATCCGTGATCTTCGGCATCATGTACTGCCGGATTCCGGCCGCGTAGCAGAATTTCATCAGCTCACTGCGATCCGCCGTCGGAATGTCCCACAGGACAACTGCCTTTCCGCCGACAGACTGCAGCCTCTGCTCGATGGCCTCCAGTCCCTCTGTGATACAGATGGTATCGGTGACCTCGTATTTTTCCGGGCGGCTGGCAAATTTGCGCAGAATCGGTTCAATGGAGCGCTCCCCATGCACGAGAATCAGCTGCGTCGGCGGGAACACCTTGTGGTAAACCCGGTCCGAAATCTGAATCCACACTATGGCAAATGCAATCTGTACCAGCGTCACCAGCAGCGCCCAGCCAATCGGCAGCATCCAGTTGCGCAGCAGCGAATCCTGCAGATACGTAAACGCATTCACCAATAGCAGCGAAAAAATCTGGGACAGGCTGACATCAAACGGCTTCTGGTACCCCACATCCATGCCGCCATAGGTCTTCGTAAGGAATAAGAGCAGCACAAAATACAAGAGCAGCACCAGAATGTGCCCGTTGCGGTAGAATTTGAGCCGCAGGCGGACCAGCGGATAATATATAGTAAACCAAAGCCACGCGTAGATTGCGGTCTGCATCAGGAGGCCGACAAGCGGCATCTCCAGTGCTGCCACCCGGCGCATGGACCTGTGTCTTTTCGCCGAATCGTTCATTTATTCAAGCTCTTCCTTTGTGATATAGATCGGACGTCCCTTTACCTCAAGATAGGTTTTGGACAGATACTGCCCGATCACGCCGAGGCATAGAAGCTGTATGCCGCTCACCATCAGAATGATGCACACCATGCTGGGCCAGCCGCTGGTGGGATCCCCCATGAGGAGCTTGCGCACAATCACGAACACAATCATCAGGAACGCAATGACGCAGAAGGCCACGCCCGCCAGTGCCGCCATGGCAAGCGGAACGGTGGAATACGCCACAATGCCGTCCATGGCATATACGAACAGCTTCCAGAAGGACCACTTGGTCTGTCCGTACCTGCGCTCTACGTTCTCGAATTCAATCCACCGGGTCTTGAAGCCGACCCACTCAAAGATTCCCTTCGAAAACCGGTTGTACTCCTTCACCTCCAGAATGGCATCCACCACGCACCGCTTCATCAGGCGAAAATCCCGGGCACCATCCACGATCTCTGTCTTGGAGAATCGATTGATCAGCCTGTAGAACTGACGTGCAAAAAACGACCGGATGGGCGGCTCACCTTTCCGGGTGACACGCCTTGTTGCCGCCTGATCATAGCCATCCCACAGGTATCCGAACATTTCCGGAAGGAGCGAGGGCGGATCCTGCAGATCAGCATCCATCACCGCCACGTATTCGCCCTTCGCGTGCTGAAGCCCAGCGTACATGGCTGCCTCTTTCCCGAAGTTCCTGGAAAAGGAGATCAGGTGCACTCTCGCATCGCTTTTGCGCAGCTCTTTCACCTTCTCTACGGTTTTGTCCCGGGAGCCGTCATCCACATACAAAAGCTCGAACTCCAGTCCGTGCTCCTGAAAGAACGGCGCGTTCTTCATGAATTCCCGGTAAAAATATTCGATGTTCTCCTCTTCGTTGTAGCAGGGAACGATCGCCGTGAATAATGCCATTGTCTGTCCTTTCTTTGTAACCGTTTAACTCCTCTGCACCGATGTCTTTTACTGCAGAATCTCGCGCGGGCCGCCGCCAATTTCCAATGTATAGAAGGAGGCCGCATAGCCCACCTTCTGCAGATATACCTCTCCCAGCGTCCGGCAGAACTCCTCCACAGCCGCATCCCTGACAATGCTGACTGTGCATCCGCCAAAGCCGCCGCCCGTGATGCGGGAGCCCAGAACTCCGGGAAGCTTCCACGCCTCCTCTGCCAGAATATCCGCCTCCGGGCAGGACGTCTCATAATCATCCCGCAGCGACACATGGGATTCGTTCATCAGTTTGCCGAAACGCTCCACATCACCAGCCTGGAGCGCGGCCACTGCCTCAATGGTGCGCTGATTCTCATACACTGCATGTTTCGCTCTTCTGCAGCAGACCTCGTCCTGAATCAGGTCCTTATTCACCTCATATTCCTCAATGGAAAGATCTCCCAGGGTCTGAACATCCAGCTTCGTCTGAAGATCCGCCAGTGCCTTTGCGCACTGCTCTCTTCGAAGATTGTATTCCGAATCCACCAGGCTGTGCTTTTTGTTGGTATTGGTGACCATCAGCTTCATGCCGTCCAGCTTCAAGGGTGCATAGGTGAACTCCATGCTGTTGGTGTCCAGGAAGATGGCGTTGCCCTCCTTGCCCATCGCCGATGCGAACTGATCCATAATACCGCACTTCATACCGTTGTACTCGTTCTCGGAGAACTGTCCGATAAAGGCAAGCTCCTGGTTGGAGATCTCATCCTCCGTATAGAAGAATGCACGCAGCATCTCGCCGGTCAGCACCTCCAGCGAGGCCGAGGAAGAAAGTCCGGATCCATTCGGAATATCGCCGTAGATCACCATATCAAAGCCGCTGTCGATGGGATGTCCCTTTTGTCCGAACGCCCATACAACGCCCTTGGGATAATTGGTCCAGCCCGCCTGCCTGGAAGGCACCAGATCATCCAGAGAGGTCGTGATCACCCCGAGCTTTTCAAAATTCACAGAGAAAAACCGCATCACGCGGTCCCGGCGTTTCCTCGCCGCCGCATACGTTCCAAGACTGATTGCACAGGGAAATACATGCCCGCCGTTGTAATCCGTATGCTCACCGATCAGATTCACCCGTCCCGGTGCGTAGAAAAGGCGAACCCCCTCGGTATCGCCGAACTGCTCTTCAAATGCCTGTAAAACCTTCTGTGTCTGCTGCATTCTACCCCCTCCGTAAGTATGTATCTGTTATAACGTTTTGTCCTCTGTTCCCCAAATGTAGCAGCTGCTCAGCACCGTCTCGATTTCCCCATGCAAGCCCCGATGCACGCGCTGCTTGCGTTTGATCCTTAAGCCTTGATTATACCAGAAATCCGATACGGCAGTGCCCAGTACATCAAACACCAAGCCGGTATCCGCTTTATTTCAATCCGGATCACGCATGACCGCCACGCCTACCAGCCCGGGGCCGGTATTCAGTGCCAGTGTCGCCGTAATCTGTTCCTCAAAAAGAATCTCCTTGTGGATGAGCTTTTCGTGCTTCTCCAGAAGGTTCTGCATTGCCATAGCTTCCTCATGGGCATCGCCTTCCTCCACCACCATCCACGTCTTGTGGCCAAAGCTGTAGCGGACAACCTCCTCCGCCAGGCGAATCTTGGCCATCTTGGAGCCACGGATCTTGGCCACGGTATAGTACGTACCGTCCGGTCCGCAGGAAATAATCGGCTTGAGCTTTAGCGCCTCGCCAATGGTCCCCGCCACCTTTCCGATGCGGCCGCCGTGCTGGAGATACTTGAGCGTATCCATGTAGAAAAACACGTTGGCATCCCCCAGCTTGTCCGGGAGCTTTCTGCAGATCTCCTCGTAGGAATCCCCCTTTTGCAGTCGGTTTGCCGCCCAGATGGCATAAAGACCGGAGCCGCAGGAAATGTTCTTCGTATCAAAAACAAAGACTTCCATGTCCTCATACTCCGAGGCCGCCAGCCGTATCGTATTATAGGTGCCGGAAAGACTGCTGGAGATTGCAAATGCCAGCACCTTCTCATAGCCCATATCCCGCAGCGCATCAAACTTATCGATTACCTCTGCAATCGACGGCGTAGAGGTGGTCGGCAGCTCATCCGGAAAGCGCCGGTATACCATCAGCGGATCAATGTCCACGCTGTCCAGATAATCCTTCTCCGGATACATAATGTGCAGCGGCAGAATCTCAATACTGTACCGTTCCCGCACATCTGCGGGAATATCACAGCCCGAGTCAATCAGAACAGCGGTCTTCTGCGGATTCATTTCCTTCATTCTGTTGGGTTCCTCTCCATGTTATATGATGTAGTTTTAAATACTACGTCGCAAGCATACCTCACATACCTCAAGCCGTCAACGTATCACGACGTAGGTCATGACGATACAGCAGGCTATAGACCCGCCAGCGACGGGCCCTGGCGGAGCGCTATGCAGCTGCAGCAGCAGCTCCAGCATCTACCGGTCCTCCATAACCTGGAAGATATAGAACTTCAGATAATACGAAGCATCGTTTGCCCACAGAATCGGGTGATCCGGTCCCTGCTGCCGGAATTCCACCTGGCGAAGGCGCTTGTGCGCATCGCGGGCCGCCTGTGCAATGGCCTGCTGAAACAGATCTGCTGTCATGAAATGAGAGCAGGAGCAGGTCGCAAGGTACCCTCCGTCCTCCACCAGCAGCATTCCCTGCCGGTTAATCTCCCGATATCCGGTGATTGCCGCCTTCACAGAATTGCGGGATTTGGTAAAGGCCGGCGGATCGAGAATAACGACGTCATAGCGCTCCCCTGCCTCGCGGCGCCTCGGAAGCTCATCAAACACATCTCCCACCACATATTCAATACGGTCGTCAAAGCCATTCAATCCGGCGTTTTCCTGCGCCTGTGCGATCGCCAGGGCCGATGCATCCATCGATACCACGTGTGCCGCGCCGGCTGCAGCGGCATTGAGCCCAAAGGAACCGGTATGGGTAAAGCAGTCCAAAACCCTTGCCCCCTTGCAGATCGGCCAGATGGCCTTGCGGTTTTGCTTCTGATCCAGAAAGAAGCCTGTCTTCTGTCCGTCCTTCACATCAACAATGTATTTCACACCGTTTTCGATTATCGCCACATTTGTGTCAAATTCCTCGGAGAGGAATCCGCTGGTGCGCGGAAGTCCTTCTTTTTCACGGACCTTGGCATCGCTTCTTTCGTAAATGCCGCGGATCGAAACTCCGTCCTCCTCCAGAACCTGAACCAGACTTGCCAAAAGGAGTGTCTTGAGCTTCTCCGTTCCCAGTGCCAGTGACTCCACCACCAATATGTCCTCATACTTGTCCACGGTCAGTCCCGGAAGGAAATCCGCCTCACCGAAAATCACGCGGCAGGATGACGTATCTGACACAGCCTTCCGATACCTCCACGCACTGCGAACCCTGTCCTTTAAAAAGGCCGGTGTAATCACGTTCTGTTCTTTTCTGGCCAGCATCCGGATTCGAATGGTTGATTTACGGTTGATGAACCCGTATCCCAGGAAAAATCCATCGAAATCCTCCACTCTTATGATATCGCCGTCCTCGAAGTCTCCGCGAACCGATTCAATTTCATTGTCATAAATCCAGGCGCCGCCGGCCTTGTATTCTCTCGCCTCCTTGCGGCGAATCACTGCCGCAGCATTTACCGCAAGGCTCTGCGTTCCTTCCGTCTGATAGTCTCTGTAATCCTGAATCGTCATGCATTATCCCTTTCATCGATTGCCGCACGCGCCGGTGCCATCCGCTCGGTCGCTGCGAAGCCTCTTATCTTCTCCTGCGGCTTTCTGCTTTCATCCAGAATAAGCCATTTCTTGTCAAATCTCGAGTCATTTCTTGGAAATCCGCATGAAAACCCCTTTTTCAGCCTCGGCTGCTATTACCATTCCACCGCCTTCGTAGTACACTTGGGCACGTTATTCTTATGAAATGAAAGGACTTCTTTTATGAAATACGTCTATCAATGCGCTCGAATCCTGGCCTTCTGCTGCGTAGGAGAGCTTCTGCACACATTTCTACCCCTGCCAATTCCGGCCAGCGTCTATGGCCTGGTTCTGCTACTCCTGGCTCTGTGCGCCGGCATTGTCACGCTTGACCAGGTGCGGGAGTCCGCCCTGTTCCTGACCAGTATATTCCCGCTTCTGTTCGTACCCGCAGCGGCCGGTGTCATGGAGCTTTGGGATGAGCTGGCGGATCTGCTGCTCCCCGCCGTCATCACCATTCTTCCGATCACGCTTCTTGTTTTCGCTGCGGCCGGGCGAACCACGCAGTCCATGATACGCAGAAAGGCCAAAAAGGAGGCACGCAAAGCCAATGAATGCATTTCTTGAGTTTATTGAGGATTCCGCTGTATGGGGCGTCCTTCTGACGCTGGCTGCCTTTGCCCTAGGTGCTTTGATCAACCGCAAAACCGGCAAGGCGATTTTCAATCCGCTCCTCCTGGGCAGCATCTTTGTCATCATCTTCCTCAGTCTGCTGAAGATCCCTTATGCGGATTATAAAGAAAGTGCAGCGCCGATTAATTATCTGCTGCTCCCCGCCACCGTCAGCCTCGCTGTTCCGCTTTATGAAAAGCTTGAGCTCCTGAAAAAGAACATGACCGCCATCATCGCCGGCATCACTGCCGGCACGCTTGTGAGCCTTGTCAGTGTCCTGATCCTGTCCCTGGTGCTGCGTCTTGAGCACGAGCAGTACATCACTATGCTGCCCAAATCGGTCACCACCGCCATCAGCATGGATGTCTCCTCGGAACTGGGCGGCATTGCAGCCCTCACCGGAGCCATTGTGATTCTGACCGGCATCTGTGGCAACCTTCTGGCCGCCAGCGCCTGCAAATGGTTCCGCATCACAGAGCCCATCGCCAAGGGCATTGCCATCGGCACCTCTTCACACGCCGTCGGCACCAGCAAGGCATTGGAAATGGGCGATGTGGAGGGCGCCATGAGCGGATTGTCTATTGCGGTGGCCGGTGTCCTGACTGCGGTCCTCTGCCCTGTGTTCTCACAGCTTATCCCCTGAGCGTATATACTGTCGTAACTATTCAAAGCTCCGGCAGAAAGAGCCATTTTCTTTGTGCTCTTCCTGCCGGAGCTTTTGTTTATCTGTATCTGTTCAGCACCTGCCACATTTCAACGTGAACCCTCTGCTTGCAGGCATGGCTGTTTCAGTCTTCCTTGTGTCCGGCCCTTACCTGATCCACATGGTGGCAGGCGACATATCTTCCTTCCACGTATTTCAGCTCCGGCCGCTCCTTTGAGCACTGCTCGGTGGCATAGGGACACCGCGTGTGGAAGCAGCATCCGGACGGCGGATTGACCGGGCTTGGAATCTCGCCCGCAAGCACCTTGCGATGCTCACCCTTTCTGTGCGGATCCGCCTGCGGGATCGCATCCATCAGGAACTCAGTGTAGGGATGGAAGGGCTCCCGATACAGATCGTCCTTGGATGCCACCTCACACACATTCCCCAGGAACATAACGCACACTCTGTCAGCAATGAAGTTGATAACAGAGAGATCATGTCCGATAAAAAGATATGTAAGGCCGTACTGCTCCTGCAGGTCCTTCAGCAGATTCAGCACCTGGCTCTGTACCGATACATCCAGCGCCGATACCGGCTCGTCGCATACGATCAGCTCCGGCTGGAGAGCGATGGCCCGTGCGATGCCGATGCGCTGACGCTGGCCGCCGGAGAACTGGTGCGGATACCGGTTTTGAAATTCCGCCGGCACGCCCACCGCCTTCATCAGCTCCAGGACCCTTTGCGTCGTCTCAGCGCGGTTTTTACAGACATGATAGGTTTCCAGCGGCTCTGCAATGATATCCCGCACGGTCATGCGCGGATCCAGACTGGCGTACGGATCCTGGAACACCATCTGGAGCCTTGGCCGCAGCGGCCGGAAGCTCTTCTCATCCATTGATGAGATTTCCTGTCCTTTGAATGTCACTACGCCGTCCGTGATGGGCAGCATGTGAATGAGCGTCCTCCCCAGCGTTGACTTGCCGCAGCCGCTCTCTCCAACCAGTGCCAGCGTCTCACCCTTATAGATCGTAAGATTCACGCCGTTAACAGCGTGCACCTTCTGTCCTTTTTTTGCTGTCGGAAATTCTTTATATACACCCTCTGCCTGCAGAAGGATTTCCCTGTTCTCACCCATGATTTCCTCTCTTGGCCGCAACCATCTGCGGCATTCCAGATTTCACTTTTGCGCCGCCCGGCTTGTGTGAATACCGGTCCGTACCGCGCCCGGCGGAGATTTTCCGTCAAGACACGCCTCCCGAATGGCAATGGACGTCCACTCAGCGAAGACACGATACCCAGTGCCCATCTCCCACCTTCTCCAGATGTGGACGCTCCTTTTGACAGCGCTCCTCATGACATTCGCAGCGGGCGCAGAAGGCACAGCCATCCGGCAGATGCAAAAGATTGGGTACAACGCCCGGAATGGTATGAAGGCGCTCCGGATTCTTGCCGATACGAGGGATCGAAGCCATCAATCCCTTTGTGTACGGGTGCGACGCATGATCGAAAAGCTCACAGGTGGGTGCCTGCTCTACTATTTTGCCTGCATACATAACATAGACGTAGTCGCAGATTTCCGCCACAACGCCCAGATTGTGCGTGATGATCAGGACGCTTGTGCCTGTTTCGTCCCGCAGCTGCTTCATCAGCCGCAGAATCTGTGCCTCGATGGTTACGTCCAGAGCCGTTGTCGGCTCATCGGCAATCAGAAGATGCGGTCTGCAGATCATTGCCATCGCGATCATCACGCGCTGGCGAAGACCGCCGGAAAGCTCATGCGGATAGCTGTCATAGCGTTTGGCCGCCTCCGGAATCCCCACCTTCTCGAACATTTCGATGACTCTCGCCTTGGCTTCCTGCTTGCTGATGCCCCTGTTGTGCACCAACAGCGTCTCACGCACCTGACGCCCCACCTTCAGCACCGGGTTCAGGCTCGTCATGGGCTCCTGGAAAATCATGGAAATGTCATTGCCGCAGATCTCCCGCAGCTGTCTCTCCGTAAGCTTGGTTAAATCCATCCCTTCGTACAGGATGCTGCCGCCGGCTATGCGTCCCGGATACTTCAAAAGTCCCATAATGGAGCGCGCCGTCATGCTCTTTCCGCAGCCGCTCTCACCGACAAGACCGATAATCTTGCCCTTCGGAATGGTGATATCCACTCCGTCCACGGCCTTCGCTACACCCTTTTCCGTGAAAAAATAGGACTGCAGCCCCTTTATTTCAAGTATATTTTTCTGTTCATCCATTATCTGCTTCTTCCTCCCGGCATTTTCGCATGCAGCTTCTCTTATCAGCTGTTCTTCATGTATGGATCCAGTACATCCCGAAGTCCATCCCCCAGGAAGTTGAAGGCCAGCACCACCACCATGATGGAAATGCACGGCGCCAGGCACAGCCAGGGCTGGGTGAAGAGGAACTGCTTGGACTGGTTTACCATAAGTCCCCAGGAGGCCGACGGCGGCTGTACGCCGATGCCAAGGAAGCTGAGGGAGCTTTCGGAAAGGATGGAGGAAGGAACCTCCAGCGTGAACAGGACGATCAGGCTCGGAATACAGTTCGGCAGAATGTGCCGCAGCATGATTCGCCCGCCGGAGACACCGATGGATCTGGACGCCTCCACATACTCGCTCTCCTTCAGCGACAGTGTCTGAGAGCGCACCACTCTTGCTACGCTTGCCCAGTTGATCATGGACAGCGCAATGAACAGGTTGATGGTCGTACTGCCAAGGGTATACATGATAACCATCGCCAGCAGGAGCGACGGAATGGACAGCATGATGTCCGCGATCCGCATGATGATGACATCTGTCTTGCCGCCGATGTAGCCCGCCAGAAGTCCCAGTACAATACCGATTGCCAGCGACAGTACGCTCGGCAGAATACCGATGACAAGAGAAACGCGGGAGCCGTACAGAATTCGCGAGAATACATCGCGTCCCAGCTCATCCGTTCCGAACAAATGGGCAAGGCTTGGCGCCTGCAGACGGTTGATAACGTCCTGCTCCGCTTCCCCGTAGGGTGCAATCAGCGGTGCAAAAACAGCGGCCAGAATAATCACTGCAATCACCACGGCCGAAACCGCCGCCAGCTTGTTCTGTCGGCACATACGCAGGAGCTTTTCACGAATGCCGTCCTTCTCTCCCACCTGTGACAAAAGCTCCCGGGACTCTTCGCCCTTCTCCGGCGTCGCCGAAGCCGCCTGCCCGGATCCCGCAGCGGATGCCGGCGCTGTTTTCTTCCATGTGCCCTGTTCCAGCTCCTGAATGATCTGCTTTTTCTGATTATGCGTCATGCTCCTCACGCTCCTTTCCGGATTCTCGGATCCAGGACGGAATACAGTACATCCGCCAACAGGTTTCCGGCTATGACGATCACCGTCGTGAAGATGACAGTACCCTGCAGAACCGGCATATCACGATTGGAAATCGCCGTCGTTGCAAGACGTCCGATTCCGGGAATGGCAAAAATGCTTTCCGTAATAACCGCGCCGGAGAGCATAGAGGACAGCTGCAGTGCCATCATGGTGATAACCGGCAGCATGGAATTCTTCAGAGCATGCAGCAGAATGACCTTTCCGCCCATAAGTCCCTTGGCCCGCGCTGTATCGATGTAATCCGCCTGCATGGCCTCCAGAAGACTGGATCTGGTAATGCGGGCAACGCTGCCGGCACTGTTCCACCCAAGAGCGATGGCTGGTAGGATCATCGAAAGAACCGTTCCGTCCGAGGTGAGCGGCAATATTTTCCATTTAAAAGCGAACACATACTGCAAAAGGAGCGATGTCATGAAGATCGGCATCGACACGCCGAACAGCGCAAAGCCCATGAACAGATGGTCCAGCATGTGATTCTGCCGAATGGCAGCAATAACTCCCAGAATCATTCCCATGACCCAGGCAAAAACAGCGGCCATCACCGCCAGCTGCAGCGTGTAGGGAAACGCTTCCATAATCATGGACGTAACCGTGCGGTTATACTTGTAGCTTTGTCCCATATCGCCCCTGAGCAGTCCTCCAAGGTAGGAGAAGAACTGCTCCATCATGGGCTTATCCAGATTCATCGACTTGGTCAGTCGATCAATGGTCTCCTGATTGACATGCTCGCCAAGGAGCGTTGTTACTGCATCTCCCGGTACTACCCGGAGCATGATGAAGATCAGGAGAATAACACCGATCAAAACCGGTATGGTTCCCAAAATTCGCTTTACGATCTGTTTCATGTCGCTCTCTCTAAACTTTCCGGCAGCCGGCGATGTCCGCCTCTGCACGCCTTTGCTTTGCTCATATTGCGGTCTGGCCTAATAACCAATAAATGCTGGCCACAGGCTTCCTGCGGCCAGCACATTTCATAGCTGCTTCATGTGTATCTGTCAGTTCCCGGCGGGTTCAACACGTATTGACCACCTATACCGGGCGAAGCAGCCTGCTGATTACTCTGCCAGCGTAACTCCAACTACATTGAAATCACTGTAGCCGGCCCAGTGAGGAACGAACTTGGCAACACGGTCGCTGACAACGAACAGGTGCGTTCTGCCAAAGAGCGGAACCCATGCCGCATCATCCTCTACAATCTTCTTCTCCAGAGCATCGTACTCAGCAAGTCTTTCATCTTCATCGGTAATTGCACGAGCTGCCTCTACGCGCTCCATGGTCTCTGTATCCTGGTAGTTGATGCTGCGGATCTTGGACTTCTCTGCGTTGCCGAAGAAGGTGTAGATGAAGTTATCAGGATCGTTAAAGTCTGCTGTCCAGGTTGCAACGAAGGAATTCATCTCGCCGGACTTGCGAAGCGCCAGCCAGCTTGCTTCGTCATAGGAAACGATCGATGCATCGATGCCGATTGCCTGCAGGTTGGCCTGCACCATCTGCAGTACCAGGGATACGCTGGAGGAAGCGGAGCTGTCGGATGCAAGCTCCATCTTAATCTCTCCTTCTGCGTAGCCGGCATCCTCGAGAAGCTTCTTGGCTGCATCCGGATCATAGGTCAGCCAACCCTGGTTCTCTTCGCTGTAGCCGATCAGGCCCTTCGGATAAATGCCGTCGCATAAAGCTCCGTCGCCGCTGTAGACCGTATCCAGAATGCTCTGACGGTCAATGGCCAGCTGAACCGCCTTACGGACATTGACATCGCTGAGGTACTGATCGTTCTCATTCATGATGAGATACGTGGTTGCCAGACGGTTTGCCGATACGATCTGATCTGCGTAGGTTGTCTTATACGTAGACTCTACAACAGAGGAATCCAGATCATCGCAGTCCAGAATATCGATCTCTCCGTTCTGGAACATCATGTTGATGGTCGACGCATCCGGGACGATCTGAATATCCACGTTCTTAACACTCGGCTCCTCGCCCCAGTAGTTCTCATTCAGCGCCAGCGTCAGGCTGCTGTCTCTGGTCCAATCGGTGATGACGTAGGGGCCGGATCCGATTGCCGCCGTGTAATCATTACCGTAGTCATCGCCGGCAGCCTCTACCGCAGCTCTGGAGTAAATACATCCGGCCGGTGTTGCCAGCTCATACAAAAAGCCAGCGAAAGGATATGCCAGTGTCACCGTCAGATGTGTATCGTCGGTAACTTCGATTCCCTCTACCTTGTCGTCGTAGCTGTAGCCTTCCTGCTCGATCAACTCATCTGCGCCGAGGATGCAGGAGGCAAAGTCTGTATTCACGCTGGTGTCCAGTGCCAGAAGGCGAACCAGCGTGAATTCCACATCACTCGCCGTCAGGGTTGTTCCATCAGAGAACTTCACGTCATCCCGCAGGGTAAACTCATAAGTGAGTCCGTCATCACTAACGGTATATTCCTTCACAAGGCTCGGAACCAGCTCGGTCGTTCCGTCGTCGTTAAGCTGAATCTCAAACAGACGATCGAATACGTTCATCGGGATCATGTAGTTCGCACTGGTGGTCTGTACATCCAGTGTCTGAATGTCCGAGGTCCACGCCAGGCGCAGCGTTCCCGCATCCGCAGATGCTGTCGAAGTTGCAGCCGCAGCCTCACTGCTCGCTGCATCCGCTGCCTGCGTATCCGTTCCTGCTGCCGATGAATCCTGGCTGCCGGAAGTGGAAGTAGATGATGCACCGCACCCGGCCAGCATTGCTGCTGCCAGTGTAACGCTTACTGCCGCACTCCATTGTCTTTTCATAATAGTTCCTCCTCTTTGTGCCTTTCGCCAGCTCCTATTTGCTCGTTATGTGAACAAAAAAGAGTGCCGTTTCTCCCATTTTCCAATGAGAAAAACGACACCCTTGCCGCTGCTATTTCTGATGCAATTGCAATTCGGTGAAGCCACCGATTGCCCGTGTTCCAAGCCGCCCTTGCGATTGTATACACGTATCCATCTGTCGATGTGGACTGTTATATCATCCCGTCCCCTGCACGTCAAGCTTTTTTTACGCGCCGGACAAGCGACAGACGACAGCGGATCGCGCTCTATACAGAAGGGTAGACCACATTGCTGATGACATACTCTCCGTCGTTGACAAAGATCTCCACCAGATTCCGTTCGAGGAAGATCTCCAGTCTGCAGTGATCGCCCACCTCCGGTGTGCGGCATTTCGTGTGCCAGATAGCGCCTTTCGGAAGGCACCCCGTCCGATCTGTGCAGACACAGCCGTCCTTTAAGCAAATGCGAACCCCTCCTGCCAGGAGACTCTCCCCTTCCTCCAGGGACGCCACCATTCTGCCGCGGCCTTCCTTCTCCCACAGATCAACCTTTTCCTGCGTCTTCCGGTAGTCTGCATCCGCAAAGAACATTCTTACACTCGGGTGTACCGGTGTCACCAGCTCTCCGCTTCGCCACTTTACCTCTCGCGGCAGGCACATCATACCGTTCCAGCGCTTTCCTCCGGAGGCCTCATTATCCTCCGCCTGCTGCGGAGCCGGCATCCGAACCCACGCAATGACCGTTCGTCTTCCTTCTGCGTCCAGGTTCGTCTGCGGCGCATAAAGATCAAAGCCATAGTCCAGAAATTTCTCCCTGCCGCCGAGCAAAACCGTTCCTGTTGCCGGATTAAATTCCACCGGCTGTATCGTACTCTGACTCTCCGGATACTCCGTATCCTTCATATTCCCCATTGGAGAACAGATCAGCACATATTGTCTGTCCAGCTCGAATAGATCCGGACACTCCAGGCATCTTCCCAGCCGCTTATCCTGCAGGCGATTCTGGTATTCCCAGTTCACACTGTCGCTGCTCTTGTACAGCAGCAGCACACCTTCCTGTTGCAGATGCGTACTCGCAAGACACATATGATAACCCTCTTTGTCCCGCCATACCTTGGGATCCCGGCAGTCCCGGGGATCCCCAATGGCGGTGTCGCAATAGGAGGGGATGATCGGCATTTTGCCATGTAGATTATCGAAGGTAAAACCATCCTCCGAGATGATCATGGCCTGGGACTGCGTGTTTTTGCCATCCTTGGCCACATGTATGTTCTCCGGATCCTCTTCGTCATATCGTACTGCCGTGTAGTACAGCTGCATCCTGCCATCCTTTTCAATGGCGCTTCCGGAGAAAACACCGTTGGCGTCGAAGCTCCGGGTGGGGTAGAGTGCGACGCCAAGATGCTTCCAGTGAATTAAATCCGCACTGACGGCATGCCCCCAGTGCATGGTCCCCCACTGTGGTTCATAGGGGAAATATTGATAAAACAGATGATACCGCCCTTTGTAATAGATAAAGCCGTTGGGATCATTGATCCATCCGCCGGGCGCTTTCAAATGCAACGTGTTCTGCATAGTTGTCCTTCCTTCGGTTCGCAGGTGGCTAGTGCCAGCCCGCAGGCCGTCATTTCACGACGGACATTTGCCAGCAGCTAATCCTCTGCTATATCCTCATGAATTGCCCAGACATATTCGTAGGGCTTGAGTGTCAGGGCCACCGGTTTTTCCTTTGTATCTTCACTCAGATAATCCCGATAGCCGTCGGCGAATTCTACAATCCACACATCCTGTGCCTGCTCCGAAAAATTAAACAGGCCGACCATCCTCTTATTCCCTTTGATACGGATCATTCCCAGTACGCACCCGTTGTGCGTTTCAATGGTGTATACATTGGCGTCACCGTCAAAAATATCGTCTCTCCGACGCGCTTTTTCCAGTGTGCACAATCCCTGGTGCATCCTGCCTTCGGTCGAGGCGGAATCCGAAATCCGCTCTGCTGCCTCCCAGTTGAATTTCCCGCGGTGGATGTAGCGGGAATCCTCTGCCTTCAGCGGATCCTGGTGATAGGTCCAGTCATTCACCGCCGCGATCTCATCGCCGCTGTAGATGACCGGAATTCCTGACTGGAACAAGAGAAACGCATGCAGCATCAGATCCAATTGAATACCGGTCGCGATCTTCTCCGGATTATTCTCGAAACCTCCGCGTTCAATGCCGCACATGGACGCTGTGGTTCCGCAGAATCTTGCATCTCCGGTCACGGGGTCCTCATTGTAGAGCTCTCCGGTACTGGTGCTGAAGTCGTATTTGCCCAGAAAATAATCGTTCAGGAAGCGCTTGTGGGCCACCTCCTTCATTCCCTTTTGCTCCAGGAATTTAAAATCCAGCCCCCAGCCAATATCATCGTGGCAGCGAATGTAGTTCAAAAAGCCGTAGGTCTTTGGAAGTCCGACAACCTGATCCGTCTGATAGCGCAAAAGTGACACGTCTCTTGTTGCCACCGTGTGCCACAGTGTGCACATCGTCGTTGCATTGTAGAGCATGTGGCATTCCGGCTTCTGCGGCGTTCCAAAATACGGAGCCAGCTCCTTGGGCTCCATCACCACCTCTCCAAGGAGAAGTACACCGGGACACACAATCTCTGTAATCAGACGAATCATGCGCACAATGGTATGAACCTGCGGAAGATTCCGGCAGTTCGTCCCCAGCTGCTTCCAGATATAAGGAACCGCATCGATTCGAATGATGTCGATTCCGCGATTGGCAAGGTACAGTAGGTTCCCTGCCATTTCATTGAAGACCACCGGATTCCAGTAGTTCAGATCCCACTGATAGGGATAGAACGAGGTCATCACATATTTGCCAAGCTCCGGAAGATACGTGAAATTTCCCGGTGCCGTCTTCGGGAAGACCTCCGGCACAGTACGTTCAAACTGTGCCGGCAGCCCGTAATCGTCATAGAAGAAATAGCGGTCCTGATACTCTCTTTCGCCCGCCCGGGCACGTCTTGCCCACTCATGTTCCTCGGATGTGTGATTCATGACATAGTCCAGGCAGACACAGATTCCGCGATCATGGCAGTCCTGTGTCAGCGCCGACAGATCCTCCATCGTCCCCAGACTCGGCAACACCTTCCGAAAATCCGCCACAGCATATCCGCCGTCGCTTCTGCCCTCCGGTGTGTCCAGAAGGGGCATGAGGTGCAGGTAATTGATTCCGCTCTCCTCCAGATAGTCCAGGTGTCTGCGCACTCCCTGGAGGTTTCCTCCAAAGTTCTCGGTGTAGAGCATCATCCCGACAAGGTCATTTTGCAGGTACCAGGAGGGCTTTTCCTCCCGCTGCAGATCCGAAGCCTTCAGCGCTTCCCCTCGTTCGTTGTAAAACGTCTCCATGGATCTGCAAAGGTTATAATAGTTTTCTGTCTGTCCATGGTATAGCTCCATGTACAGCCATTTCAGCTCATCGCTGCGGGCAGCCAGCCGCCGCTGAAAATCATTCTGCCCTGATTGTTCCTGAATGCCGCTTTTCATGTTGCTGCCCGCCTTTCATATACAACTATCCTTACTTTACCGCGCCTGCCGTCACGCCTTCGACGATGTAGCGCTGCAGGAACAGATACAGGATCAGAATCGGCAGCATCGCCAGAAGAAGGGCTGCCATGATCAGACCGATATCCGTAGAGAAGGTTCCGTAGAACACCTGCGTTGCAATAGGAAGCGTGTACAGCTCTTTTCTGCCGAGGATCAGGCTGGGAAGAAGGTAATCGTTCCAGAATGCCATCGCATCAATGATCGCCACGGTTGCAATGGTAGGCTTGAGCATCGGGAATACAATCTTCCAGTAAATCTGCCAGCTGGAGCATCCGTCAATGGTTCCGGCCTCCTCCAGTGCAATCGGCACGTTGGTGTGAATAGCACCGTGGAACATAAACGTTGCCATGGACAACGAAAAGCCTACGTGCATGAAGATCAGTGTCAGCCGGTGATTCAGAATTCCCAGCATACCGCCGTAGATGGATACCAACGGAATCATCAGCACCTGGAACGGAATAACCATGGAAGCGATCATCATGGCAAACAAAAGATTGGTTACCTTCCACTTCCGGCGAACCATAATCCATGCTGTCATCGAGGACAGCAGAATGGTGAACACCGTGGATGCTACCGTAATGATGAAGGAATTCCCGAAGGCACTGTAGAAGTTCATCTTCTTAACAGCGGAAGGGAAGTTTTTCAATGTGAATCCATGGGCTCCCACGAGAGCCAGCGGATTGCTGGTAATGTCCGCCTTGGTCTTGAATACATTGATGATGACCATAAAGAACGGGAAGACAAAGATCACCAGCATCAGGATCAATACAACAAATTTCAGGACGCGCCAAACGCTTTTCTGAGCTGCCGCTTTTTCGTTCTGATTCATGCCTGTACCTCCCCCTTCTTACCGATGTAGACCTGAAGACCGCCGATTACCGCGCAGACAACAAAGAGTACCAGGGCTTCCGCCTGACCGGTGCCGTAATTCTTATACTTGAAGGCCTGATTGTACACATGCATTGCTGCCAGCACCGAGCTGTTGAACGGTTCGCCGTTGGTCAGCGAAAGGTTTACGTCGTAGACCATAAAGCACCGCGTAATCGTCAGGAACAGGCACTGTACAAAGGAGGACACCATCAGCGGAACCGAAATGCTGATCAGTCTCTGGAAGCCGTTGCAGCCATCGATGGAGGCCGCTTCGATCACATCCTCGGAGACGCTCATAAAGCCTGCAATGTAGATCAACATCATGTAGCCTGCATACTGCCATACCGAAACGATAATCAGGCACAGCAGCGCTCCGTTTGTCGTTGCAAGCCATGAGGTGGATAATGCCCCGATGGAAAGGGATTCGCCAAGCTTGACAAAGGCCCGGTTGAACACGAATTTCCACACATATCCAAGAACAATTCCGCCGATCAGATTCGGAATGAAAAAGCCTGCCCGGAAGAAATTCTGTCCCTTCACACCGCTGGTCAGCATATACGCCAGAAGAAACGCAATCACGTTTACCAGAATCACCGAGATGGCTGAATATACGAAGGTTCTGCCCAGTGCCTGCCAATAGGCGGTGTCCTGGAAGGTTGCAATATAGTTGGCAAGCCCTACGAAGGGCTTTTCTTTGGAAACACCGTCCCAGCTGGTAAAGGTCAGATAAAGGCCATACAGGAACGGAACGATGACGACCGCACAGAATACGAAGGTTGTGATTCCGGCGAACATCAAGAACTCTTTTACTTTGTAAGATGTTGACTTCGTTCTCATTGTCTTCCCTCTTCTTACAAGACCCGGCGGAGCGGCCCCTGCTCCTTCTCCGCCAGGCTGATACATCCGATCAAATCCCCTTGTCAGTACCGGTTATCCGGTACTTTATTCATAAATCTGCTGTGCAGCCTCCATTCCGTTTATGAAGCATTATCATCAGATCTGCTCTGCAAGGGCTGCACCGTTGTACGTCTTTCTCAGTGTGCTACAACCGTAGCGCCTGCCCAGTAGTTCTCGAGCTCTGTGGCGAAGGCTGCTCTGTCCTCTTCGCCTGCCAGGTACTTCTGCATGATGCCGCCGGCCACCGTGATGTGATCGTCCGGAAGGTAGTTGTAGTTGGCAATCAGAGCACCTGCATCTGCGTACTTCTTAACCGACTGAGACAGCGGATCCAGTGCAGAGCAGTCAATGTTGCTGTAAGCCGGAACCAGTGCGCACTTCTCGGTCAGGAATGCATTTCCTTCTGCATCGCTTACGAGCCAGTTCAGGAAATCCTTAGCGGCCTGTCTCTGCTCCTCCGATGTATTGTCAGAGGAATCGATGAAGAAATATTTAGATCCGCCGCCGACGAGCTTCTCGTTGCTGCCGTCGCTCGTGTTCTGCGGAACCGGCATCATTCCCATGTTCTCGCTGTACTCATAGGCATTGATCATTGTCCAGTCCCAGTTGCCGCCGAACATGAAGGCAATTTCGCCCTCTGCCAGCTTCTGCTCTGATACCTCACGCTCTGCTGCTACCGGAGAGCCTGCTGCGTAGTTGTAGGTGCGAAGGACGTCGAAGGTATCCATCAAAGACTCGAACTTATCATTGCCGGAGAGCTTCTCTGTTCCTGCTGCCAGCCCGTTTACATATGCATCCGGATCAGGCTGCTGCTCATAAACCTCTGCAAGGTAATGTGCTGCCAGAGACCAATCTTCCTTCATAATGCCGGTAGGTGCCTCCATTCCGCCGGCCACCAGCTTGTCGCACAGCTCCTTGAAGGCATCCAGTGTCTTGTAATCATCCGGGTTAAAGGTCTCGCCGGTGATCGCTTCGATTGCATCTGCGTTATACATGATGCCTCTGGCCTCGATGCAAAGCGGGAAGCCGACCACCTTGCCGTCCACCGAAATGGCATATTCGGTCTTGTCTACCCAGTCCTCACCGCTAAGGTCTGTTGCATACTCGCCGGCTAAGGTGTAGATGTCCTTCGCATCCACCATTGCCATGGTGTAAGGATCACCGGATGCGTACTTCGTCGCGATATGAGAAGCAACTGTGTCGCTGTTGTAGTAAACCTCAACGTTAACGCCCTTCTTCTCGCTGTACTCGGCAGCCATCTCTTCAAACTGCTCCTGCACCTCCATCTTGGAATTGAAGATGGTGATCGAAACCGAGCCATCTCCCGATGCTGCAGCGCTGCCGCTGTCGGAGCTGCTGTCACTGCTGCCGGAATCTGCGCATGCCGCCATAGACAGGCACATTGCCGCCGCCAATACCATTGCCATTACTTTTTTCTTCATTTTGCCCTCCTGTTGATAAATCCCTTTGCAGTTTTATCGGTAGATCATACAAAGAATCTTGTTCTTTGCCTGTTCTGTTGTTTATGTTGTTACCTTATGCTCTTTTCACAGATATGTCAATCGGTTGACATATATTTTGCCGTTTGTGACAAATCGTCAGTGCCGTTTTTGTAAAAAATAGCCGATAATCCGCCTTTTCCAAGCATGTCAATCATTTAGCACAATCGGTTGCGCACTTTTTGCACAAAGAAAAAGAGCACAGACGTTTTCTTTCGTCCGTACTCTTTTAAATCCTTTTATATGCATTTTGCTGTGCCGGCAATGGCCGTCTCCGACGATCCTGTTCGGAATGCCTGCACCGCCTTGTCCCTTATCCTATTCCTGCGTCTGTACCGTTCCGCGTTCAATCAGCCGCACCGGCAGCACGAGGCGTTTGGCCACCACCTTTTCCTCTGAGGCATCCTTTAGCAGGCGGACCGCCTGTTCAGCCATCTCCTTGATCGGCTGGTGAATGGTCGTGAGCTGCGGCGTCGTCAATGTTGCAACCAGCGAATCGTCGAAGCCGATAATCTTCATCTGTTCCGGAACGGAAATTCCAAGCTTCCTGCAGACCTGCAGCGTCTGTGCGCCGATGACATCACTGCTGGCAAAAACGCCATCCGTCTCCGGATGCTCCTTCAGCGCCGTCTCCAGAAGATCGGTATACTCCAGATTCTCGTACTCCTTTAACCTGGGATCAATTTCATAAAAAGCAACGCCCTTTTTCTCACAAACCGATCGGAAGCCAATGGACCGGTTGTCTGCCGGCAGCTCCAGATTGGCCGTCGTGCTGCCGACCATGAGAAGATGTCTGCATCCAGCCTCAATGAGCCGTTCTGCTGCCATTTCCCCGCCGGAGCGGTTGTCACATTCCACCGACGCGGTACCGTTGCCGAGAATACGCTCCATGGCAATCACCGGTACGTTCATCTTCACAAAGGGCTCCTCTGAGAGAGACCCGCTGAACAGGATAACTCCCGCCACGCGATTGCTGGTGCAGATATCCAGATATTCCTTCTCGTTTTCTTCCTTGCCCTTGGTGTTGCACAGAAAAATGCGATAGCCCTGCTTGTACGCTTCGTTCTCGATGTTACTGATCATCTCCGCAAAATAGGGATGACAGATGTGCGGCACAATAAGGCCGATCGCATTGGTCGTCTTCTTGTGCAGCGATCTGGCCACCTCATTGGGTCTGTAGTTAAGCTTCTTCATAGCGGCGTACACCTTGCTGCGGGCGTCGTCGCTGATGTATCCTCTGTTGTTCAAAACGCGTGACACGGTTGTCACCGTCAGTCCCGCTTCTCTTGCAACATCCTTGATGGTTGCCACTCGTATACTCCTTATGGATTCCCCCACCCAATCTCACGGTCCTGCCTTTCTGCGGGCAAAGCTTCTCTGTCCCCTGCCGATTCCCGCAATGGATCAGCGCCGTATGTCAATCGGTTATTATATGGTCCATCTTATTACATTTTCTGTAATTATTCAGCCCCCATCTCGATTTTAATACTCGAAAATGCCGGATGGTATTTTCTCCCTGTATTCGGAAAACCTCGATGTGGCTGGTGCGCTCAGATTTTCTCTGCATCTGCTGCCGAATAGATGCGGCAGCCGTGACGACCACGCTCCTTGACGTAGTAAAGTGCGCGATCCGCATCCTTAAAGAGGCTCTCACCAGGGTTCTCCCGATCCGTAAATGCTGCTCCCACACTCAGCGACACAGCAGGGATGTTCTCCTCCGGAATCGAAAGCTGGCGATTGATCTCTTTTATTTTGTCTTCGATGGTATAACCCAGCTCGCTGGTCACATCCATCATAACAACCGCGAACTCATCGCCGCCGATCCGGCAGACGTGGTCAATGGTACGAAAGCCCGTCGTAAGGAGGCCGGCCACGCGCTTGAGTATACTGTCTCCCACCGCGTGTCCATAGGTGTCATTGACGCTCTTAAAGGTGTCCACGTCTATGAGAATCAGCGCGAAGCTCATCTCGTCCTTTTCAAAAAGCTTCAGAATCTGGTCAAAGGCGCCGCGGTTTAAGGCTCCCGTCAGCGGATCATGCTCCGCTTGATGCTTCATCAGCTTCTCACGCTCCTCGTTCTCCAGAAAAACCTTGTTGTAGGTCTTCGCCAGCAGCTGCAGCTCGTAGGCTCCGCAAACCGGAAAAATCGTGCCGTGCCGGATATTGTCATTGTATTTCATGAGCGGCTGCACGATCCAGTGCCGCATGATAAAGCAGATTGCCAGCATCAGCACACTGAAGGCCATAAGACAGATCAGAACCTTCTTGAATATATCCCAGAAAATATCCGCCGCCCGGTTCTGCTTATCCCGAATCTGTGCAGAGAACGCGTCCAGAGCCCTATTGGCACCATCGTAGATCTTCCCCTTTTTCGACTCATATTCCGGACTGTTCATGAGCTGCTGTGCACGCGAGAGCTTCTCCTGTGCAGACAGTGCCTGATCCTCCTCCGAAAGCTCTATCGCCTGAAGTTCAGACGGCCAGTCGACGCACGCATTTCCGATCGCCGACTCCACCAGACACAATGCATAATATTCGGTCTCCATCAGCTCCATGGATTCCTGCAGAGAGTTCTCCAGGGCCGCGGTTGCCTCCTCATGGCCCTCCAGTCCGGAAATCTCCTCCAGGGCCTTCTCCCGGTTTTGAGTAACGTTTGCCTCTTCAAAATACCCATCAATGTACGTCCCCTGCCCCGTATAGGCTGCCAGGCGTGCCTGCTGCGTCAGCGTATCCGATCCCTGTGAAAATTGACGAATCGCCGCTTCACAGTCGATATACTCCTGCATGGCGCTGCGAAGGATGGTGTACTTCTGGATTCCGAACAATGATATGCCAAGGCACAGAATCGACAGAACAAAGGTTATAACAATACTGAAATTGCTGACTGTGCGGATTTTCACTTTTCCGGCCATGGCATTCATATGTTCCTTTCGCTATACTGATGCAAAAGCTGCAGTGCAGCTTTCCTTTTGCTCATGTGGTGTTCGCGCCTCTCATGGCAGATGGAATTATTCTTAACGAGGTGCATGCCTATGATTTTTGCACTTCAATCGATAAATAGCAAGGATATGGCAACAGGAACTGCCATATAGATCACACACACTTGCCAGTACATCGTTTGCAAAACAACTGGCCTAATAACGCAAAACTTTTTTCTGAGGGTGCGCGTCAAGAAACATATGCCTGCAAGCAGCCAATTCACGTTGAAATGTGGCAGGTGCTAAACAGATACAAAAAGGGCAAGTTAGTTAGGCATCCGACTCAAATGGAGGCAGCTATGACAATTCGAGACTATGGATATGCCGTGGGAAGCGGGACTCCCGGTCCCTGCAATAAGATTACAGACGTGCCCGGTGTTCGTGTGGGGCACTGCACACTGGATCGCGATTCCATTCATACCGGTGTTACCGTTATTTTCCCTTGCGAGGGATCTGCCTACGAGGACAAGCCCGTTGCAGCGACCTATGTTCTGAACGGTTACGGCAAAACAGCCGGTACCATACAGGTTGATGAGCTCGGCTGTATCGAAGCGCCCATCGCTCTCACCAACACACTGAATGTCGGCAAGGTTCTGGATGCCATGACCGGATATGTGGTTCGTACAGAGGCCGAGCGCGGCAAAACCGTCCGCAGTGTCAATGTAGTGGTCGGTGAAACCAACGATTCGCAGATCAATGACATCGCCGCCCGCGCCGTCGGCGAGCAGGAGGTGCTGACCGCCATTGCCGATGCAGAGCGCGGTGATCCGGATTTTGCCCAGGGCGCGGTCGGCGCCGGAAGAGGCACGATCTGCTGCGACTTAAAGGGCGGCATTGGCTCCGCCTCCCGGGTTTTGCGCTTTCATGGACATGATTACACCATCGGTGTCCTGGTGCAGTCCAACTTCGGAAGTCTGGAAAACCTGACAGTATGCGGCCGCCCCATCGGGCAGGACATTCTGGCGCAGCTGCGCACCGCCTCCACGCCCGACGTCGGCTCCATCATGATCGTACTCGGAACGGATCTGCCTCTCTCGGCAAGGCAGCTGCGCCGCGTTCTCAAACGTGCAGCGGTCGGCCTGATCCGCACCGGTTCCTTCATGGGTACAGGCTCCGGCGACGTGTTCCTGGGCTTTACCAACGGTAATTTGCTCGGAGACGGATGCGGCAGAGACTTCACGACACTTCGCATATTCCCGGAGGAGCGAATCAACCGCGTCTTCACCGCTGCCGCAGAGGCCACGGAGGAGGCCATTTTGAATTCCATGCTCTGCGCTGATCCTTGCGTCAAGCGAAATGGCGAAACTGTTCATTCGCTGCAGGAGTTCCTGCCCAAGGCCAGGGCATGATTATTCCGAGGAAACGAGGCGGAATGCCTACAGCTCGATGACATCATCCGCAACCTTCATGGTGGACAATCTGTGAGAGACCAGCACAACCGTTTTCCTTCCCGCAGACTCCTTCAGAGATTTTAGGATGATGCCCTCATTCAGTGAATCCAGGTTACTGGTCGGCTCGTCCAGCAGCAGGAGCGGTGAATCGTGCAGAAACGCTCTGGCAATTCCGATTCGTTGTTTTTCTCCGCCGGAAAGGGTGTCTCCCAGCTCACCCACCTCCGTATCGTACCCTTGCGGCAGTGCCACAATAAAGTCGTGGATGGATGCCTTCCTGGCCGCCTCCACGATCTCCTCTCTGGATGCCCCCGGCCTTGCAATTGCAATGTTGTTCGCAATCGAATCATGGAACAGATGGGTTTCCTGGGTGACATAGCTTTCCATATCCCGCAGGTGCCTTGTCGGAATTTGGCGCACGTCCTTGCCGTCCACCGATACCGCACCTTCCTGTACATCCCAGAACCGCATCAGCAGCTTCAGCAGCGTTGACTTTCCGCAACCGCTTGCCCCATGAATCCCGGTGATCTTCCCCGGATGGAAAACTACGGAATATTTGTCCAAAATGGGGGACTCTTTATCATACGCAAACGTAATAGAATCCGCCTTTGCCTCCGTGCCTTCTTTCCTTGACTTTTCCAAAACAAGGCAGGCGGTTTCTCCCTTTCCTTCTTGCTTTTCCGCAGCAGCGCAGGCCGTCTCCGCCTCCGGTTCCTCCGGAATTTCCTTCACAAGCGGCTCCTCCTCCAAAAGCGAAAGGACGCGCTCGCCGCTGGCCAGCGTCTGGTTCAGGTTATTCGAAAGACTGGACAGCGCTGCTGTTGGTCCAAACGATCCCATCATTGCGATGGTGCAGATCATTACTGCATCAAATGAAACCTCCCCCAGGTTATACAGCCGCACCGTCAGCGCCAGCATGCCAAACGACGACAGAAGAATCACAAGATGGGTGGCAGAGCGCTGCTTGCCCTCTCGCAGGCTCAGGGTTTCCTGAAGCCTTGAAAGCTCCCCGGAGCGTTTGCTCATCTCTTCCTTTCTCTTCTCACCCTGCCCATATTGAATGGTTTCATCCAGTCCGCGCAGGCAGTCCAGAACAAAGCTGTTGAGATCGCCAAACTCCGTTCGAAATTTCATTCCCGCCTGACTGCCGCGGCGTCCGTTCCAGATCGGAATAACAACACCAACCAGTAAATACGCCGCCAATGCGGCTACCCCTGCCGCCCAGTGATACTGACCGATGAACAGCGTCATAATCAGCGTGGTCACTGCAGCGATCGCGATCGGGGAGATGGTATGCGCATAGAACACCTCCAGAAGCTCAATATCCGTCGTTATGATGGATATTAGATTCCCCTTCTCCCTTCCCTCCAGCTTGGCCGGGCATAGTCTCCGAAGTGCCGCGAATACCTTATGTCGGATAATCGCCAGTAATTTAAAGGCGATGAAGTGGTTGCAATACTGCTCCGCATAATGCAAAATGCCGCGCAGCACAGCAATGACAATCATCACAGTAATCACTGTCCCTGCCGGGACCTGCAGCAGATGGAGCTCTGCCGCCGAAATGCCGTTCAGCGCTCCGCCCGTCCAAAGTCCCTGCACGATCACCTCTCCCGCCAGTATCGTCAGAAAGATGGCACACAAATATCCCGCAGTTCCCAGCACAATGGCCGCCAGCATGATGGGCAGGAGCGGCTTCACCAGGCCAATCAGACTTCCCATGATTCGGAGCGCACTTCTGCGTCTTCCTGTGTCCTTGTTCGCAGTCATCATGCAATCGCCTCCTTTCCATAGGATTCCAGCGCCATCTGCTGCTCATACAGCTGCCGGTACGCGCCGCCATTCTTCATCAGTTCCTCATGGGTGCCGCTCTCTTTGATTTCTCCGTCCCCAAGGAAATAGATCCTGTCCGATTTCACCACATTCGCCAATCGATGGGAAATCAGCAGCACTGTCTTCGTCTCGGCCAGCTCATGAATCACCTGCATGATCAGCTCCTCGCTCTCCACGTCAACATTCGAGGCCGCCTCATCGAATACATATACCGCAGCATCTCTTTGAAGCAGCGCCCGTGCAATGGCCAGTCTCTGACACTGCCCGCCGGAAAAGTTACTGCCTTTCTCCTGCAGCTGCGTCTTTAGGCCATTCTGTGTCCGCAGGTAATCCAGAAGATTCACCTTGCGAAGGGCATTCTCCATCTCCGCCTCCGACGCATCCGGCTTCGCCATTCGCAGATTATCCTCCACCGTTCCCTTGAACAGATAGCTGTTGTGACGAACCAGTACAACGCGCCGCATCCGGTCCGATTCCTTCAGTTCTTCAATCGGAATGCCGCCGATGGTAATCTGGCCGGTGAAGCCCTTATTTTTACCGGCCAGAAGTCCTGCGATGGTACTCTTTCCACAACCCGACTCTCCGACAAGCGAGATAAAGCTCCCTGCCGGCAGCGACAGATCGATTCCCTTCAGCACCTCCCGTTCCTCCTCGTAGGAAAAATGAACGTCCTTAAACTGAACATCCAATACGCCTTCCGGCAGCGTTTTGTCGCCATCCTGCGGCTCCGGCAGATCCAGAATGCGGAAAATCTTATCGCTCGCCGCCATTCCATTCATCGCAATATGAAAGTAGGAGCCCAATAGGCGCAGCGGCAGGAAAAACTCGCTGGCAAGCAAAACAACACACAGCACTCCGGCCAGGCCGATATTGCCCCGGAGGAATTCAGACAGTGCCACTGCCATGCCGACAGCTGCGCCTCCATAGGCCACGATATCCATCACGCTGGTGGAATTCAGCTGCATGGTCAGCACCTTCATCGTAATTCGCCGAAAATACTGCGACTCTTCGTCCATCTCGTCCGCCTTCAGCTGGTCGGCCTGATATATTTTGAGCGTGGTCAGTCCCTGCAGACATTCAAGGAAGGAATCGCCCAGCTCCGTGTAGATGCTCCAGTATTTATTCAGAAGTCTCTTGGCAATCTTCTGCACGACCACAATGGAAATCGGGATCAGCGGAACGCAGATCAGCAAAACGACACTGGCCTTCCAGCTCACCCGGCACAGAATCACGAATAGTGTCAGCGGTGCAAGCAAACTGTAGAAAAACTGCGGCAGATACTTGCCAAAGTAGGTCTCCAGCTGTTCAACGCCCTCTGTCGCCACCTGTACCACCTCAGAGGATGGAACCTCCTCCCGATAGGACGACCCCAGGCGCAGCATCTTCTCATACAGCTTCTCACGCAGAATTCGCTTCACATCCACGCAGGCAAGAAAGGACGCTCTTACTCCCATTCGTTCGCACAGAAAACGAACCGCCGCGACCAGCATGGCAGTCACAGCTGTCCTTACCAGCAGCGGTGCTGTTACTGTGTTCTGTACGATATTTTCCATCAGCTCCGCAATGACAAATACCGCCGCAACCTGTGCCAGCAGTGCCGCCCACTGCCACCAGATCGTATAAACAATGTACTTTTTGGCATGGGATAAGAGTCCCAGAAGTCTTGTTTTGATCATAAAGTCTAATTTCCCTTCTCCTTTAAGGGGATGCGATTTAACCAGCGTTTCTTTTGCTGCAGATCAGATGCCACACAGCAAGAACCGGATGATACAGCAGCATCCTCGGCCCCGAAAACCGCATCACCTGCCGGATTTTCTCCCGCATCTGCGGCTGGTAGCAATGCACTTTACAATTCGCACAGAAGGTCTTTGTCTCCATAAAGGACATTTCTGACTCCTGGCCTTTGCATAATCCGCAAGCTCCTGGCATTCCGGACACAGCGCTCCTTTTGACCGCCCCATCTGCGGATGGTTCCTGCGGCAATAGAGCCGTATCATCTCTTCCACAACATATTGCTCCCTTTGACGCTTTTTCTCAGTCCTGTTCATATGCACGGATCCCCCGACTGTTGATGTGGTTGTGTCGCCCAATGTTAGGGTTCACTAACATTCTGTATTATATCGTCTTCATGAATGAAACTCACCCTCAGAAAAAAAATCTTGACAGACTTTCATGTTTGCTGTACGCTTGCATCATCTCAACAACACATTACATCAAACATTTCCAAAACATTTCAGTAATAGTTTCCAGTATTGTTATCGAGTGATTGTCATACGGAGTTTTGAATTTCGCTGAAGATGTCGATTCTTCTCTCAGCCGATTCAACAGCAGGAATCGCTTTCAAAATTTCATTCTCCAACCAAAAGCAATTTACAAATCTGATCCTATCGGAATTGTCTCCAAAGCTTTCAAAAACCATTAACTTCAAAAAAGAAATTAAAAAAGTTTCCTAAAAGGAACGAAGCTAAAACCTTCGTCGAATTTAAAACAAACAACCGGATATATTCCAAATGAGGCGATTCGCCTCAGGAAAGGAGTACCAAATGAAAAACTTTACAACTGAGATGAAAAAGAACGTTCTTCGCATCATTGCCGGTGCAACGATCGCTGTTACACTGTCCACCGCTCCGCTTACCGTATCCGCCGCAACACGAACCAATACGCCGAAAGCGATCGCAGAGGCGACGAATGATGGTTTCTTGGGAAATATGAACTCCATGGACGCATGCATGATTTCCTATTATTCACTGGATGATTATTATGATCTTCCAGCCATCTATCCCGGGGAATATGTCTCCAACGATTTTGATGAACCAATGAACCTGGTCTTCTTCGATTCCAACGTTGACTACTACGTTATGGTTACCATTCCCGCCGGCGGTGAATACCTGGTTCAGTATCAGGAATCCGCTTCGGGAGTCACGGTAGAAACCTATGACTACTGGGATTGCCTCTACATTGAGGATGATTGCTTCTTCTTCCTCCCCAACACCGGCTTCTAATTCGATCAACCGCATTCAAAAGTAATTTCCTCCCTCCTTGCGGCGGCCATCTGTTATCAGATGGCCGCCTCTATCTCTTTTCGCAGCGTGTTGATCACGCGTTTTTTGTCCGTAACCCACTGCGGTGAAATCAGCAGGTTTCTAGGTCCATCTCCGGTCATCCGATGAATGACCACATCCTCCGGGAGCAGCTGCAGACACTTCACAACCAGTCTGCAATACTCCTCCATCGACATTTGCGGAAATGGATGCTCCTCGTATTCCACGGCAAGCTGTGTCCCTTGCAGAATATTCAACATCTGAAGCTTGATCCCGTCCGGCAAAGGCCTCAGGCTCCCAAGATACTGCACCGTCTCCAGCATATCCTCCTCGCCCTCGCCGGGAAGACCGAGAATCACGTGTACAACGACTGTCAGCCCGGCCTCCTTCAGCCGCCGGAAGCATTCGCCGAATACCTCCGTGGGATATCCCCGGTGTATTCTCTCCGCGGTGGTATCATGAATGGTCTGCAAGCCCAGTTCCACCCAGACCGGCTTGATCGCATTCAATTCCCGCAGCAACTGCAGCTTGTCATCATCAATGCAATCCGGTCTCGTCCCTATGGATAAAATAACAATATCATCCCGTTTCAGGACTCTCTGGTACAGCTCCCGCAGCCGCCTTGTCTCTCCATACGTATTCGTGAATGATTGGAAGTACGCAATGAATTTCTGCCGGTCCGATGGTTGATTTCCCGGGAGCTTGCCAAGGACGCGCTGCCGTGCCTTCTCGATCTGTGTCTCTATCTCCTCCGGGCCTCTTATCACCTGTGCAAATTCCCCGGAGCCGCCTTCCGAACAAAAGATACAGCCGCCATATCCAATCGTGCCGTCGCGATTCGGACAAGTGCACCCCGCCGAAAGGGAAAGCTTATAGATTTTCTGCCCATATTGCCGCTTCAAATATTCCGATACGGTTAGGATTTTCATCAGATATCAACCTCATAGAAGGTTATCCCCTGTCCGCCAGCCGCCCTGTTTTCTTTCCGGTCTTTGCCAGAATATACGCCTCATCATAGGAGCAGTGATTCAATAATTCCAGATCTCATACCCTTGCCGCTTTGCCGAGTCATAAACCGGCATCATATTCTTCTCAAGAATACGGCAGAAGACTTCTTTTGAATTTCCCTTCCGATACAGCTCCTGCCCGGCCCAGATCGAATGCAGGTTATCTCGGTAGCATGCCTCGAACCGCTTATGCAGTTCCGGTTTTTCATGGATTAATTCATACATCAAATACTGGTTATCTGCAAAAGTCTCAAAAAATGGATCCCACTTCGGCAAGCGGTTGCTCTTGGAGGAATTCAGCCCAGAATCCATCGGCATCAGATTCCACAGCTCATCATTCATGACGAACGACCAGGGAATAAAATGATCCACATCATACTGTCCGGAAACAATCCGTTTCCCAGTAAAAACATCACGGACCAATGCCCCGTCCAGGATTCCCTCCCATAGCTTGCGAACGTGTCCCAGCTTGCGCATCTTCTCATCCATCGGCGCCAGCTTATAAATCAATCCCGGCACCTCCGGATTGTTGTTCTGAAGCCATTTCACCTTCTCATACTGAATCCACCCCAGGACATTAACCGTGTTATCCTGAATCATTGCCATCCAATCCGTATGAAAATGCACCTCTTTTTTCAACCGGCTGCCGTCTCCAAACGTGTACGGAAGACGGATCAGTGTACTGTCAAACCGGCGAATATATTCTGTCAGTCTAGCCGCATTTTCCCAGGGGACTTTCTCATCTCCTTTAGCAAAGAAGCCTGCCAACGCGCGGCCGGGAACCATGTTCGTCAGCTGTTCCTTTGATTTTTTCAGTTCAGGGTCGTACTCTCGAATTGCATTCTGAATCTCCACCTTGGACGCATTCGCCGGCAAATCACTGAGTTCTGCCAGCTTCAATACCGCGCATTCCAAGCCGTCTCTTACCACTCCATCCACCCGTATTCCGCTGAGATGAATGTGATACTCCCGCACAGAATACCAGGCGTTGCAAATCATTTCATTGATGATCTCATCGAAGGTTGTATCCTGTATTCCCTGCGAAATCAGCTGCACAATGGCTTCCAGCCAGTAAAACTTGTAGCAGTAGGAAGGGTTCTTCATCATTTGCGAAAAGCCTTCGATATCCAGCGTGTTGTGATATTTTAAATCGATCGATAAAGGATACCCTGTCTCTTTGGAAACCACCCCTGACATCCCTTGCCCCTATTCTTAAGCAGTTCTGATCGTATGCATTGCCATAACCGGCACTCTGACGGCTGTTTATTGCCGTTTCCCCAGCAGCAGATTCAGCCATTTTTCATCGTTTCGGTCAGGGCGTACATCCGCAGTAATCCAACATTCTGTGATCTCCAGCTCATATATGTCCTGCAAAAATGTCCGAAAAGATTCCTCTGTAAAATCCGTAAAAAAACGTCCGTTCCGCCAGCCTTCAAATGTGCCGTATTTAAAGGACGCGTAGATCACGCCTTCCCGTCGGATCGCTACAGACATTTTCCGTATTACGGATTTTAATTCTTCCCTCGGTAAATGCAGAATCGATGCACAAGCCCAGATTCCATCATACTGATCCATCGCAGACAGATCCTGAAAAAGCATCTGTTTCACGGGAAGCCCGGTTCGTTCTGCTGTCTTTCGGACGATCTCCGCAGAGCCATCCACTGCATCCACCCGGTATCCGGATTTTATAAAATACTCTGCATCCCGTCCCGAACCGCAGCCAAAGTCAAGAATCGTTCCGCCTGATTTCATCCGGCTTAAGAATCGATCCTGCGTCACCCGCATATCGACAGACGCCGTATTATCTATGAATCGATCCGCATTATGGTTATAGAATTCCAATGTCTTATCCTGTTCCGGCTTCATCGTTTTTTACTTCTCCCCAAAAACCTTGAATAATGGAGGAAAACGGAGCGTCATCTCCGGGAAGGGGCTCAGCAAGGGGCTCAAAATCCGGCACATAAGAGCCGATCCTGTGAATTTCATTACATGCAACGCTCACTCGCCATAATATCCGGTATCTGACAAATCCTGCCACTTAAGATACATTTCCCGATAATGCAGCTTTATCTGCAATTTCCTTTGTATTAAGCGGCATAGTCTATTTTTACCTCCTTAATCGGCTCCAGAAACTGATCCGCATCGTAGTAAAGCTTCCTAAGGATCGGTACCAGATCAATATACTCCTCTACCTCTCCCATATTCTTATATTGGGCCATCACAACCAGGTAGCCATGATCCCATTCCACAACACTTGTATACCGTTCTAATCGCGCCGACGTCATAAAACGAATAATGTGATTATTAAACTGAAATATTGTATATTTCCCTTTACTCTTTAAAAACGCACATGAATTCATGATCGCCACCTATGCTAATATCACGTCGCAAACGAAGGCCCCGTCTACTGACAAATCACTTCTTTAAAATCCGATCGATCAGCTCCTGAATCGCGTCTACCGGAGCATCCAGTTTCTTCGCGATCTGATCCGCCGAATAATGCATCTCTGTATAATAGATCTGCGTCATTCCTTCCAGCCTTCCTTCTTCCCTTCCTTTGCTTTCAATCTCGTCTAATACAGTGCACATACTGGTACCTCCCTTTCCTGACAGCTCCTGAATGACTTCTTCAAAGCGTGCGTCGTCCGTCAGAACTGACATTAATTTCAGCGTTTCATCCACATGCCGAAATGCTTCATTGCTTGGATGATAACCTTTATTCAGCCGCTTTTGTACGAAATAATCTGCAACATACTTGAAATCGCTGCGGAACAGCTGCACCTGCTCCGGCGTGAGAAATGCGATCTCGAAGAGATTCTTCATCTCATAATCACTCACGTAAGGTCCGAATTCCTCCGGAACATCCAGCACTCCCAGCAGATTCCGTTCATAGTTCCAATGCGTCGTCCCAAAATACAGCACCAGCGTAATCACTGGATACGTCCGCTTCACATCCTTGTCCAAAAGCTGTGCCCGGTAGGACTGTCCGTCGTATCCGATCTGACGCAGCGGCATAAACCTCTCCGCTTCCGTCTGATGCTCAAATCCGAAAAGCGTGATCTTCGTCTTCCCGCTCTTTAAAATCTTGGACACATCCCGCTCCTGCTGATGGATCTTCCCATCGGCCTTGTACTGACTCCGATCCTTCACCGTCTCCAGATCGTCTGCCGACACAACCTGTCTCCCGTCAAAGAGCAACACATTGACGATATCAGCGAATACGTCATTATAGTCCGCCAGGATCTTCTCTGTTATATCTTTTTCTGACATTTTGTAACCTCCTAATCCCCTGACACTTCCCGCTTTCATTGTACCAAAGCCCTGACCGGAGACCAATGGAAATCATCACGCAGAAATGATGGATGTAGGAGTACCACTTTATTTTTAATTTCCCTGCCACATGTCCACAATCTTCTCTATATCCGGGACGTTGCAGCCACATTCTCCCGTATACCAGGTAAGGAAGCTGTCACTGAAGTTTCCTACATATCCCATCCATTGCCACGTATCCGTTTCCTGCCAAAAATCCGGCAGCCTCCCATAGTGCTCTATGATCCACGGCTGCTGCGGTCCCTGTCCCGCCGGCGCAAACCAATCTAAATCTGTCCCATTCTGCCAGACTCCAGTGTCTGCATATCGTAGCAGGCAAGACTCCACGTAAGAACACATCTCCGCATCGAATTCCCAGCCGGATAATCCTTCTCGTATGATTTTCCTCAAAACATCCGCAATTTGAATCTCCGTCTCTGCGACAGTAGCCCCGTCTGCCTGATTCACATTATAGCCGTACTGCATCAAAATTGACTTCTGCACCGCCCTTTTGACATAAAAAATCCCCGGAAACCTTGATTTTTCAACGTTTCCGGGGATCCAACCATCATCGAGGCGACAAGATTCGAACTTGCGGCCTCCGCGTCCCGAACGCGGGTGCTCTTCCCGAAAAAGCCTACAAAATCAAGGAGAATGAGGTGTCATCAACGGGAAGGGGCCCAGCCAGGGTCCCAGATTATACTGAACCGGCAAAGGCATCATGCTTTCATGCGACTCATGTATTACTCCCACGACAGCTGCAGCTTCTTTTTCTCTTTTACACAGCAGGACAGATACAGGTTGATCAATGTCTGATACGGAATTCCATTTGCATCCGACTGTTCCTTAAAATAAGCAATCGTATCACTGTCAATATTAATTGTAATTTGCTGTTTCAGCTTCTTCGCATACGGGTTTCTTTCAGCCTTTGAAAAATCATATTCATCTCTCATATCACAACACCTCCTGTCTTTCAAAAATCGTAATATTGAATTGTCTCATTCCTTGTTGCCTTTCGTGCAGAAATCAATCGAATTACCGTGTCTGATTCCCGGTAACAATGGCATACCACCAGAAGTTTCAATTGATCACTCTGCCCAAGAATGAGAAATCTTTCTTCATCCTCTGAGTGGTCAGGATCCGCAATTACAAGTGCCGCTTCATCACGGAAAACAGATTTTGCTTCTTCGAACGAAACCTGATGTTTCTGTTTGTTGATTCGATTCTTATTTTCATCCCATTCAAAATTTATCGTTTCCATAGTTATATGATAATTATAAAATCATTATCAGTCAATCCAGATGGTTCTCAAATATTATTCGCACTTTATCTGCATCTATTTCGCCGAAATTCCCGCAAATTAAATTAAATAGAAACACGGGACAAAACAATCTGGCACACTACCTGCCAGATTGTTTTGTCCCGCCTGAATTCATCCGACTGTCACAATATTTACTTCTTCAAAATATCGTCAATCAACTGCTGAATCAAATCAACCGGAGCATCCAGTTTCTGCGCGATCTGATCTGCAGAATAATGCATCTCTGTATAATAGATCTGCGTCATTCCTTCCAGCTTACCCTGTTCAAGACCTTGCGCCATTCCCTGTGCGAGCCCTTTCTCAATTCCTCTGTTTTCAACCTTATCCAACACCGTGCACATACTGGTACCTCCCTTTCCTGGCAGTTCCTGAATGATTTCCTCAAATCTCCTGTCAGCCGTCAGAACTGACATTAGTGGCATCAACGGGATTGATTCTAACAGGAAGCCAAGCTATCTCAGGTTTGCTCGATACGCAGTCCTTTTACGAGAACTCGAAATTCCTGCTCCGAGTCTACAAAATGATATGGTGCATACTCTCCGTATGCTGTCGGTCTGCTAATTGTTACGAGCTGCACTCCTTTATATCCAACCGCCTCGTTCAGCTCTCGCTTAAGCTCCACAAGATGCTTTCCATGGCTTGTTTTCAAAGCATAACAGCCGTGGGCATCACGGTCTTTTGCAATCAGATAGCACATTTTCAAGGGCCTCCTTAAACTCTGTTTCGTTCCGGATTCATCCATTTGTTTTTGTTCCACCGACAATCTTAGTCACTTTCTTCCATCGAACATCCGCATTACATTCTATTCCGCGTAAAGCCCCTTACAAGAATCAGACCTTATGCTCTATAGACGGCATTTACTATATTCCTCGAGGCTCCTACTTCCCGTACACTGTCTCTTCCTCAGCAACCTTTGCCAACTGCCCCATGCCCGCAGCATAACCGCCGCTCCCCGGCCCTTCCGCGAACTTCACATCATCCCCCGGCAACTGTCCATGATCCGCCCTCGTCTTCCGGTTCATCTCCTGATAGATCACGCCGGCCAGTGCGTTCATGATGGCATCATACTTGCTCTTGTCGGCAAAGAGGGCACTGTAACTCTCCTCGGCTTCCATGTAGCTGTCCATCGCTGCAGTGTTGAAGATGTTCGGGAAGATGATCTCCGTGAAGATCTTCGGATCCGTCGTCCGGGCGGAGCTCTCCAGCTTGCTGTCATTCATCAGCCTGTCATGAAGTGCGCTCAGCATGACGCGATCGCCCTCCGTGAACTCGCCTTTATACTTCTCGTTCACCAGCGCGATGATCTCGTCCAGCGTGCTCTTCTTTTTCTTGCCCTGCGAGGCCTTCTTGGTCGACGGCACATAGACGCCCTGCGTGTGCTCCAGCTCAATTGCCCCCTCGAAGGTCTTCTGCAGCTTGTAGTACTCCAGCGACAGCTTCCCGTCCAGATCGATCGGATCCTCCTGGTCTGCAGGCAGCAGATCGATCAGATAACTCAGGAACAGGTACTCCTTGTGCGCATCCGTATCAAACATCCGCACCACCTGCGTGATGTAGCCATACCATCGGACATAACTGCGCGCCAGGCGCCGGATCTGATACCGCTCCTCCGGATTCTTCTGGTTGTACCGGTCCGCCACAGGCTTTAACACACTCGTCATCCTGCCCATGTCGTTATGCCCCTGCGTGCCGGCCTTATCCCAGACCGCAATGAACGCATCGATATCATTGTCGCTGTAGATCGCGTAGTCCCGCAGCTCCTTCTGCGTCTTGTAGATGAGGTCGACGTTGACCTCCTGCTCCAGACTGGTCTCCTGATAGAAGGGCTGGAAGGCCTCCAGAATGTCCTCCTTCTGATTCGCAAAGTCCAGCACGAACGTATCCCGCTTCCCGGCGCAGGTCCGGTTCAGGCGCGAGAGCGTCTGGACGGCCTTCACGCTCTTTAGCTTCTTATCCACGATCATCGTGTGGAGGAGCGGCTCGTCAAAACCGGTCTGGTACTTCTCCGCCACCACGAGGATGTTGAAATTGTCGTGGAACTCGGCCTTGGTCTGGGTCTCCGAGATATGCGTCCCGTCCTTCCGCACGTTCAGTGAGCTTTCTGTATACTCATCCTCGCCGTCCTGCACAGATCCCGAGAAGGCCACCAGGACGTCCATGTCCGTATAGTGCTGCTCATCGATATAGCGCCTGATCTCGTGAAAATATCGAACTGCCGCCAGTCTCGAATCGGTCACGACCATCATCTTGCCGCGCCCGCCGATCTTGTGGCTCGTGGTCTCGCGGAAGGTCTCGACGATGATCTGCGACTTCTGGCTGATGTTGTATGGATGGAGCTTCTCGTATTTGCGGATGATCTTCGTCGCCCGGCTCTCCGGAAGCTCCGGGTTCTCGGCCGTATTCTTCGCAATGCGGAAGCACGTATTGTAGGTCATGTAGTTCTGAAGGACGTCCAGAATAAAGCCCTCCTCGATGGCCTGACGCATGCTGTAGATATGGAACGGATGGAAGGAACCATCCCGCTGCTGTGTTCCGAACATCTCGAGGGTCTGGGCCTTCGGCGTTGCCGTAAAGGCAAAAAAGGAAAGATTCGGGTGCCTCCCATGCGTGATCATCTCCTGCACGAGCTTGTCGTTCTGATCGATCTCTTCCTCGGCCTTGCCCTCGATCTCAGCATATTCGCGAAGGGCTGCCTCAGTATCGGCCAGCGCGGCCTTGAGCTTCATCGCAGAGCTTCCCGTCTGGGAGGAGTGCGCCTCATCCACGATGATGGCGTAGTTCCTGCCGGACACCCTGTCCACTTCCTGGTAGATCACCGGGAACTTCTGCAGCGTCGTGATGATGATCCGGCTGCCGTTATTGATCGCATTCCGCAGGTCCTTCGATGATTTCTTGTCATCAATCGCCTCAACGGTTCCCAGCGTATGCTCGAAGCCGGAGATCGTCTCCTGGAGCTGCGCATCCAGAACGGTCCGGTCCGTCACAACGATCGTGCTGCTGAAGACCGCCTTATTGTTCTCGTCATGGAGCGATGCCAGCCGGTAAGCGGTCCAGGCAATCGAGTTGGACTTACCGGATCCGGCGCTGTGCTGGATCAGATAGTTCTGCCCTGCGCCTCTCTCGCGGACATCCTCAATCAGCCGCCGCACAACATCGAGCTGATGGAACCGTGGAAAGATAATGATCTGTTTCTTCGTTATCTTCTCCGTGCCATCCGGAAGGAGTTTCTTATCCTCATTGGTCTGCAGATGGATGAACTTCTGCAGGATATCCATCATGCTGTCCTTTTGGAACACGTTCTCCCACAAATACGATGTCGGGTACCCGTTCGGATTCGCCGGATTTCCCTTGCCGCCGTCGTTCCCGGCACCGTTCGAGCCCTGGTTGAAGGGGAGAAAATACGTATCCTTCCCTGCCAGCTTCGTGGCCATCCAGACCTCCAGCTGATCCACACAGAAAAAGCCGAGGATCCTCTTATTGAACTGAAAGCAAATCTCCCGCGGATCCCGGTCATACATCCACTGGCGTTTCGCGTTGTCCACCGTCTGCCCGGTGTATTGATTTTTGAGCTCCAGAGCGAAAACAGGGATGCCGTTCACGGCCAATACCATATCCACGGAGTTCTTGCTGCTGTCCGAGTAGTACCACTGGCGATTGCAGGTGATCTCATTCGCCGCATACTGCTCCGCTGACGTCTGATTCAGTCCCGATTCCGGCGCAAAATAGCAGACACGAAAAGGAATGCCGCGGTGTTTGAACCCATGCCGCAGCACAGAGATCAGGCCATACGTATCGCAGGCATTGTTAAAGGCAATGCAGAACTTCCGCTCCGGATCGATCGCATTCTGCAGGAGGAACCGCTGCCAGGCCTTCGGCTGCGTCCGCTGCACGAACCGGATCAGCGTATCCTGATACAGACCTAGGGGCGGCACGTAGGCATCGCTGTTATGCGTATACCCGCCCTCCGGCGATAGAAAGAACGCCTCGATATCCTCTTCAAACCGCTTCTCTGTTGTGGAATCCACGCTCATACTGCCGGGACCTCTTTCTTTCCGGTGACATACTCATAGATCAGGGACTTCTTGTAATTCTGCAGCTCGGTGAGAAGCTGCTGCTTCTTACAAATGACAAGATCAATTTCCTCGCACTTCTTCAGTACAAGGCTGACATACGCTTTTTGCTTGGAGATATCCGGGACTCTTATTTGCCATCCATTGATGTCTTTATGCGTAATCTTTACCATGGTACTACTTGAACCATGAGCATCCCTACAAATCTGCTGCCTCATCGCTGCTGTTTGAAAATATAGCAACATAAAGGTTTTATCTACAAACTTCTCGTTAAATGTCACTCGATAGATTAGATCTGAAAAGATGCAATTTTCGGGTTTCTTATCAACAATGCATACTTGCCCCACTAAATCTCTTGTATTCGAGCGCGTCAATAAAAAGTCGCCTTTCTGTAATTGCAAGCTCTCACATCTATCTAAACTACCAACGAATGGCTTTACCTCAGATTCCGAAAAGCGACCATTCTTCACTGCCGCAAGTGTAAGTACACTCCAGTCTCCCAGTTCATCACGTTCCGCAGGCGAAGGGCTCCATCCCTGTTCAATTCGCTCTATAATCTTTCCTAAGGTCGTAAGAGATCCGCCTAATTTTTCAGCCTCTACAGAGATCAGAGATTGTCTATACTTCTTGTACTCCTCGATGGAGGAAGTGGTCTTGTCGATGGTAGCGTCAATATTGCGACACTGCTTGTCTAAGTAGACGGCGATGCGGGTTTGCTCTTCAAGAGAAGGGACTGGAATCGAAATTCTCTTCATATCCTGCCAGCCCGTTGTCCATAGATCATCGACAATTCCATGGCCCCATTTATAAAACTCATCCGAGAACGTACTCGTATGGAATACCCAATTGTAAAATCCTGCATCCATATCCTCATGTGGCTTCAACACAGTATTAATCAACGAAATAGATCCATCACAAGGTGCTATGCCGCATGAGCCACGGCGATCCGACCGACTGTTAATTGCAAAATCGCCTGTTTTCACCAATTTTCTATCATCATGTGCGTCTGATTTAGCTGCTGTACTCAGTTGTGGGAGAATCCCCTTCATCGTGACAGACAATGGTTGGTAATCCCGGTCACTGACTTTTTCTTTACGTTCCGAATAGAGTTGTCCGATTCTACCTACTTTCCAATCTTTCGGTACCTCTCCGATCCATTCCACTCCGCTGTCCTTCATCGTCCGGCCCATATCACTCACCTCCGAACAGTTCATCCAGACTGTTCTGAATATCCAGCTCCAGCTCGTGGATGCGGACAGCGATCTCTTCGACCGATTCCGGCTCCTGGTACTCGTAGAAATATCTTGTCATCGGGATCTCGTAGCCGACCTTGGTTTTCTTCTTATCGATCCAGGCGTCCGGTGCATATGGCAGTAC
>CAVBQH010000001.1:0-9155 GCA_963597485.1 Acutalibacteraceae bacterium | reverse complement strand
CCCAAAAGCACCGTTGCTGGCTGCTGATGGTTGAACATCGCATTGGCTCTTATCAGATCCCTGACCATGCTCGGATAGCAATAATTGTCTCCTCCGATGGATATGGCAAGTGCAGGCTTCCCGCTGCCGGTCAGTGCCCGGTAACGATAACGCAGAAAGGACTCCTGATCCTTTGTCACCTTCCGGTAGGCATAATACGCCGCATGGATGACCCTGTTCCGATCGATATGCTGCTCCTCGAGGATTCTCGTCCTGGCCTTTACCTCCGCAGGAAGATAGCGCTCATCCTCTGCCGCGCAGTTGGTCATAAGTGTAAAGCGATCGACCGGAAGCAGCCGCACCAGCGAATCTACAATTGCCTCACATCCATGGTTGCCGCTGCCGGCATGCATATACAATGCAATTTCATTCATGCTCATTCCCGTTCCGTACCTGCTACATCCCGCGTAAATCCGGTGTCTTCCGGCAAGTCCACGCGGCACATTCTTTCTCTCAAGTGTAACTATTCAGAGCCCGCCTTCGCAGAACCGCCGCTTCGCAGCTTTTCCTTAGCCCTGTTCTGAATCGATGTCATACTGCAGAACACCGAAGGTGACATCTGCAGCAGAAATGATTTTACCCTATAATCCAGCGGAATCCCACTGGCAGCGCCTGCTCTTTTATGCCCGGACAGAAACCTCCGACATTCCTTCAGCTGCGGCTTATACTGCTCCCGCTCGGTCTTAGGAAGCTTTGCAATCTTAGAGGCAGTAAGGATATCCGATACGATCTGAAGTCCGCGGAGCTGCTCCATCGCCGCGCGGTTCCCCTGTAAAGAGGGAAATCTGTCCAAAATAAGATGCTCAGCCTCCTCCCAGCAGCGAATCTGATCCATATACGACGGTGTGAACGGCCGTTCCATTGCTCCCTTTGGATTGAAAGTATAGCGATACAACGGATCCTCCACAAATGCATAGCGTGTGCCATCCCCCAGGAGTGAGAGCACGAACAGCATATCCTCTCCGATGGTCATCCCCTTCTCAAAGCGATGAGCTCCGATTGCCTTCCGCTCAAAAAGCTTGCTCCAGACTCTGGTGTCTCTTTGGAGTATTCTCTCCGAAACAATCGCCTGCCCTGTCAAAAGACCAATGTCCATTCTTTCCGGCTGCGGATCTGCCTCCCGTCTCTCCTCCTGCCTGCTCAAATGGTCCTTGTCCGTATCTTCTGGGACGGACTCCGCTTTCTCTGCCGAAACCTTGCAAAATCCGCAGCCGCAGATTTGTGCTCCTGTTTTCTGATGCAGCGCCAGCAAAACCTCCAGCATCGAGGGAGCCATGGCATCGTCCGCGTCCAGAAATGTAAGCAGCTCCCCATTTGCTGCCTCAATGCCGCGGTTCCGTGCCTCGGAAACACCCTCATCCTCCATGGAAATCAGCTGAATGCGCATTCCCGGCTCTGACCGGCGGACATACTCCCTGCAGAGCAGCCCGCTCTCATCCGAAGAGCCATCATCTACCAGAATCAGCTCCAGATTCTCCCTGACACGAACGGTTTGCTGCAGAACACTTCTCACTGCCGCATCCAGCGTTTTCTCCGCGTTATGCACCGGAACAATAATACTGATCATCTTTCAAATCCCGTCCTTGCTATGCTTATTAACGACTCAGCGCGCAGCACCATCTTACAACCATCTTTGCGTCACGGCATCTGTCTCAATTCCGGCGCCCTGCCTGCAGGAGAAAAACTCTCCGCACAACCCGAATACGAGCCGCTGACGGATGCGCCATAACAAAGGCAAGCAGCCGATTAGCCTTATCCTGGAGCCGATCCCCCCATTTTTTAAGCTGTTCACTTGCCTTCTCTTCCCGGCAGATCTGCTGCACACGCTTCACGACCGCATCGGCTCCTGTATCGGTTCTTCGAAGCTCGTTTTTGAGCACCAGACACAGCTGGAGCAGCGCCTCCCTTTCCACCTGCATATGTCCGTTCGGATAGGCCTTTTCGTCCATAACCTTATGCAGTGCGTGCAGCAAAAGTTCCATATTATTCTGCATGCCGGGATCATAGCGATGCACCATGGACGCCGCAACAAAGCGATAATGGTAATCGTAATTGTCCTTCAAAATCACGACTCTGTCTGCATCCAGGAGCATTGGGACCGTAACATTGACGTCCTCTCCCATGCGAATGTCAGGATTTCCGAAGTGCATATTATCCAGAAGAAGCTGCCTGGAAAAGAGCTTCATACACCGCGACAAAATCACCGTGCGGTGCTCCTGTCCAAGAAGCCCATCTTTGACCATATGGGTCAAACGTTCTCCTTCATATACGCCAGGCTCCGCCTGACTCCCTACCTTCTCACTGGTATGATTCCACTCGCGTTCAATGACATAGCCGCCGCAGATAACCTGCCGGCAGGAAAGATCCCTGCACAGCGCCGCCGTCATTTTCTCCAGGTGATCCGCTTCCAGCCAGTCATCACAGTCCAGAAACGAAATGTAAGAACCGGTACTCTCCTGCACGCCTCGCATCCAGGCCGACATCAGCCCGCCGTTTTCCTTATGAATGACATGGACTCTGGTATCTTTTTGGGCAGCCTCATCACACAGCCGGGCACTTGTGTCCCTTGATCCGTCATCTACCAGCACCAGCTCCAGATCTCGGAAGGTCTGTCCCAGAACGCTGTCGATGCAGGACTGCAGATACTGCTCACCATTATAAACCGGAACGACGACAGACACAGTTGCCTGCTGTCCGGATAACGCCGTTTGCTCCATACTCGTTACTCGTCCTCTAAAATCTCGCGGTACACCTCTTCCAGAAGGTCCGCATGCTGCTCAAAGCTGTACTTGCTTTCGGCCCTTTGGTAGGATGCAAGTGAAGCGCTCTCCCAGGCCGTCCGATCCGCAAGAAGCTCTGCAATCGCCTTTCCCATTGCCGCGCCGTCTCCTACCGGGCAGAGCATGGCCTGCGCTCCGTCTCCCGCCAGATTCGGAATTCCGCCGATTCTGGTCGTCACCATGGGAAGTCCGTATCCCATCGCCTCCAGAAGCGACATCGGCATTGCCTCCATATGCGAAGGCAGAAGGAAAAGGGTGCTCTCCTGCAGAAGCTCTTCCTTCTCTTCGCCGCGCACCCAGCCGGGAAATCGTACGTTCTTATCAAGAACAGAAGACGAAAGCCCATTCGTAATCAGTTCCCTCTCCCCGACACCTCCCAGCACAAATACCGCCTCCGGGATCCTGCCTACCGCAAAACGGATGATATCCGGCATCTCACGCATTCCCTTGCCCTCCGTTAAGACGCCAAGGTAAAGAATCTGCTTCCTTTGGTATCTCCGATCTCTTCTCTCCTTCTCCAGCACCTCCGGGTGCAGTGCGCAGTAATTGGGAATCACACGAATTCTCTGCACAGGATAGGTTGCAGAGAGGACCTCCTTCCAGTGCTGGGTCAGGACAATCATACGGCTGCATTTTCCGTAGACGTATCGGACCAGCCTCTTTTTGCCGGCCGATGCATTATCATAGAATTCATCAAAGGCGGATCCATGGATGTGATTTACAACGGGAATCCCTCGACCGGCTGCCATCAGGATAAAGGGTAGCTTTCGATAAAAGCTCGGTCCGAAGGAAGAATGAATATGAACAAGTTCCGGCGGGTCCTTTTTGAGGACCTCCCGGAACTGTCTGTACGCTTTCAGCGCTTTTTTTAATTTATCCTGCTTGGTGCCGTCACAGTAAGACTGCACGTAGGTAATGCGGTAATCCTTCTCCAGACGACTCCCATAGTATCCGGAGGTGACGGCAGCAATTCCGCCGTGTACCAGAGGATCCGGTACAATCATACAGATGTGATGCATCATTTGGCTCCCCTATGACCCAGGACCACAATAAAGGTCTGCAGCAAAATCTTGAAGTCCAGCGTCAGTGACCAGTTGTCAATGTATTTCAGATCCAGACGGACCACCTCATCGAAATCCGATATATCGCTCCGTCCGCTGACCTGCCACATGCCCGTAAGTCCGGGCGTCATGGACAGGCGTCTTCTGTAATGCTCATCATAATGCTCGAACTCATCCACGGTGGGGGGTCTCGTTCCCACCAGGCTCATATCTCCCTTCAGGACATTCAGAAACTGCGGAAACTCGTCCAGGCTGGTGCTGCGAAGGAAGGCGCCCACCCTGGTGATCCGAGGATCGTTTTCCATTTTGAACATGAGCCCCTTGACTTCATTTTCCTTCTCCAGCTCCTTCTTTCTCGCCTCGGCATCCTGATACATAGACCGGAACTTATAAATCTTAAACCGGCGACCGTTTTTGCCGATTCTCGTCTGAGCAAAGAAGATCGGTCCCGGAGAATCCAGCTTAATGGCCGGTGCAATGAACACGGTAAGGATTCCTGTGAGCACAACACCGATGAGTCCGCCCAGAATATCAAACGCCCGCTTGATCAGAAGCCGCTTGTAGCTGGACTGGAACCGGGTATAGGTAACACAGGTAAACGTGCCAAAGCTCTCTACCTTCGCCGACGCGCCGCTGATTTCCGGAAGCCCCAGATTATAGCGGCATACAACACCCATTTCCTCAAAGCCGTCTATCAAAGGCCGTACATCATCTCTGGTAAAGCCCGGAACATTTAAAAAGACCTCATCGAACGGAATCTGCGTAAGCTTCTCCGTCATTTCCTGAAACCGCAGCGCCCGCTGCCTGTCCGTATCTCCCTGCACGCAGCGAACCGATGCAGAGCCCACGATCTGGTACGTGATGCCAAGCTCTGTCCGCAGCTTGGAAATGGTTTCATCCACCAGCTCCGGCAGTGCAACTACCAGAACCTTGATCACCTGCTTCTCACTCGTGACAACCCGACGCAGAGCCTCCCGGAACAGGATGTGTGCTGCGTACATCAGGAGCAGATTGATCCAGATAAAATTAATAATAACCTGCCGGGAAAGAATCCGTCCCCACTGGGCAAAAAACACAAAAGCCAGGGATGCCAGAATCATCACTCCGTTGTACTGAAGTACGCTCAAAAGCTCCTTAAAAAAGCCCCTCTCCAGGAAATCCCGGTTCCATTCCGCAAAGAAGCTGTAAATGGTATAAAAAAGCAGAAAAACCACCAGCACCGCATAATGCAGCGTTTTGCTCCCCCAGTCATTATTGCCCGCAAACCGCAGATTGGTCGCCACCCAGTAGGACAGCGTGATGCAGATCAGATCCAACAGCCACAAGCCGTAGTTCTGCAGGATCTTATTTTTCTGATTCATGATGCTCGAGTTCCTTCCCCCCTGCCCAAAATTTCCGACAGATACAGCGCTGCCAGAAGAAGTCCGTAGTTGCGTCCGATATATGCAGATACCAGATGTGCTTCAAAGACAGTATATATTGACATACTAAGAAGCAGGACAAAGCCCGCCCGGTCCCTGGTTCTTCTGGAGTGCTCCAGCAAAAGGAATACCACGCCGACAATAAAAAGTGCCGGCACAATACCGTACCAGTACACAACGCGAAGCCAGCCAAGATCAAAGTACGTGGCGTTGAGCCGCTGGGAAAACCATTTCCAGGTAGAAATCGTTCCCTCGTGAAACGTCGTTGTCCATAAAGATGCCACGCGCCCTGTCAATGCGCTGTCAAGCCTTGCCATCCAGCTGTGCTTTCTCGGATCAAACAGGCCGCACATAATCGAGAACACAAGTCCGCCTGCCACCATCAGCTCTCCGAACAAATAGACTGCACTTGTACCGGAAAGCCTCCTGCCATAGTGCAGCACCATCGAAATAAAGATCGCAAAAAGTGCCATGGCACATGCGGTATTGCTGTGGGTCAGCCCGTATAAAAGGACATCCCCTACTGCCAGCAGGATATACAGATACAGCTTCATCTTCCGGTCATACAGGTATAATCCCAGCATCAGCAGCATCGCTGCCATGCAGTGAAGGGAGTTGGGGTGTCCCAGTCCCAGGTCCCAGCGCGTCTCAATTCCGTGCCCATAGTCATAGGTCTGGTACAGATGCCCCATCACACCGGCAAGCGCCAGCACAACCAGTACCACGCATCCGGCAAGCGTCCCGAAAAACTCCAGCTTCATCGCCTTTCGAATCGATATCGTACCGGCCGCCCGCATGAATACGATAACGCGCAGCAGGTCATTTCGTCCACCGATCCGCCAGCAAAGTACCCCCAGAAGGATGCCCAAAAGCCAGAAGCCGTGCTCCCTGGCCGTTGCCCTTGGAACGCAGCAAATGCACCGCACCGCGAACAAAACAAACGCCAAGCGGTACATCATCCCGTCATATGGATTTGTCCAGCTGCTCTTATCCAGAACAACCACCAGAATCTCAATGCACAGTCCCAGGTAAAATAAAACTGCGCTCCATCGATCCAGCTTTGAAAGCACCTTATTCATGTTCCTTGTTTCCATGTCACTACCGTCTTCTCATAAAGCCCGGATAAACGGTAATACAACTGCGGTGATTGCACATACAACTTCAAACGCTCTGTGTCTCCTCGGCGTCCGTACCGCTTTTGACTGCACAGCTCCAGAATCCGGTCCTTGTGAGAGAGAATACGCTTTTCCAGCTCTCTTGCCTGCTCCCTTGTCTCGTCGCAGGCGCGGTAATCCTCTTCATAGAACAGCATGCGGCGGTAAAACCAGTATTCCGATTCCTCGCAAAGCCGTGCAAAGCCAGCCTCATCAAGCTGGGCAAGATGACTTCGCCACGCCGGGATCTCCTGTGTCAGTGTCCGTTCTGCACGTCCGCTGTTCATAATGCTCTCATTGCGGTTCTTCACATAATCATACAGGGGCTCCGGCTGATACAGCACCTTTCGCGCCCGGCAAAGCGCATAGGTTGTAAAAGGAATATCCTCCGCGCTGGTGCCCTCCGGGAACCGGTTTCCCTTTAATACGCTTTGGTGGAAGAGCTTACTCCACACGGACGGATGCAGAACAACCTTTCCATCCGTCCCCTCTGCTCCCGAACGAATAAAATACCGAAGGGCATCCTGCTGCCTCAATAATATACTGTTTTCCACAAGAGAAACAATTCTGGCACCGGCGTCTTCCCCCCTTGTCTCTGTCGCCGGGGCTTCCTTGCTTTCCCCTTGTGCCACAGTCTCACGGTAATTCACAGCTGCAAGCTGCGCGCCTGTTGCAAGCATACCGCGCACCATCGCCTCGTACATTTCGGGATGTGCATAATCATCTCCGTCCACAAAGCCAATGTACTCGCCTCTGGCACTTGCCAGTCCAGTATTTCGTGCTGTCGAAACGCCGCCGTTTGCCGTGTGAATCACACGAATCCGAAGGTCCTGTCTGGCCGCTTCATCCAGAATGCGTCCCGTTTCATCCGTGGATCCGTCATCCACAGCGATGATCTCCAGGTTCTTCCAGGTCTGCCTTCTCACCGATTCCAGTGCTCTCGCAATATACGGTGCCACATTGTATGCCGTCACAATGACAGAAATCAGCGGCGTCTCCGTCATAAAACGGCCGGCCGGACTGATGCGGATCATATCGCGGGAATAGATATCCTTCCGGGACAGCTCGCTTCCGTCCTTCTCATTATTCCAGATGGACGGCGCGAATATTATTTTGCCCGGTGTGCTGCAAAGCCACGCCCCCCACCAGGAGAAGCTGGAATTGGCAATAATGTGACAACGGCACTGGGTCATCAGATAAAGGTCCAGATATCCATGATCCTCATCACTTCCCTTTACAAGTACAAAACGCCCTCTGCCCAGGTTATCGCAGCGCTCCGCCTGGTAGCGAATCCACTCTCCCGCCTTTTCTTCATCATTTGAAAAAACAAAAAACGTGATGTCCGGATCCACCTCCTGCAGATGCTGTATAGCGGTGTTGTAATACGCGTCCGTACAGATCCCGCCGTAAACATCCCCCTTTGCCACATAATCTCCGAATCGAAGGTGAATGGAGGCACTGCCGCCTCTTCCGTTTAATCCTCTGGCATCCGCATAGGCGCCCGCCTGCCGGATCCTTGCCTCATACCCGGCCGCCTGCTCCAGGATTCTCTTTTCCTTGGCACCGGCCCCTTCTTTCGGCTTCAGAAGCGTATCCGGAAAGGAAAAGGCTCGCCGCACCTCGTCCTCACAGCCCGCAAAATATTGGGGGCTCTGAAAGCCGCCGCAAAAATACCCATTCTCCAGCTCAAGAAAAGCCGGATCAAATACAAAATCCGTATCGTCTCTTTCCAGGGTCTTTCGCCCCGTCAGCTTCCTTCGAATTCGGCTGGGCAGCGCAAGGCTGCCGTCCGTAAGACGCACAATATCCTCCCGCGAAGCCGACGGATATTCAATTCCGAAAATATCCAGGCGCTTTGGGCGCCGTTTCTGTGCAGAGTCGCGGAAGGCCTCTTCATCATATTGCGACACATCGTCAAAGGAAACGCTGCGCCCGAGTTTTTGAAGCTGCAGGAAGAGGGCATACTGAAACATCTGGTTGCCCAGTCCTCCTGACATTTGGATGATAATCATACGGCAAGACTTTCCTTCCAATAATCCGCCCATTGCTGGAACACGAAAAAGCTCCACAACAATACTGAATAATTTCGTCCGGATCCGGCACCGCCATCTCCCGTGGTCAGAAAACGGTTCACCAGCTCCTGCACAGCAGCAGGATCAAAAAGTCCCTGCGGCTCAAGATATTGCGTACTGCAGTAACGCAGAAGTTCCTCCCTCAGCGGCCCCGAAAGCCACTTGCCCAGTGGAACGGAAAAGCCCTTTTTAGGCCGTTCCAAAAGCTCCTCGGGAATGTAATCATATGCGAGCTGCTTCAAAAGATACTTTTTGGAAAAACCGCCGGAAACCGGATGGTATTTTAAGGAATGATCCAGCCGGAAGGAATACCGTATCACGTCCGGATCCAGAAACGGACAGCGGCTCTCCAATGAATATTTCATGGATGCCTTATCCACCTTCATCAGAATATCCCCGGGAAGATAGGTATCCAGATCCAGCAGCATTCGTGTAATCTGCCAGTTATCGGACGGATACTGCGATTCTATCTCATAGTTGGCAGAAAGGAATGGCGTATTCTGCTCCGGATCGGGGCGAACCAGCCGTTTGGCCAGCTCTGTATAGCTTCCGGCCCCGAACTGTGTCCTGGTCTGCGAGCTGCTTCAAAAGATACTTTTTGGAAAAACCGCCGGAAACCGGATGGTAT